>JASHXZ010000395.1 GCA_030043285.1 Xanthobacteraceae bacterium
CCTTGCGCCAGCAGCTCGACATGAATTTTTTGAGCTGTGCGTTGTGCTGCCGTGCCGCGATCAAGGCGATGGGCAGCGCCGGCGGCCGCATCGTCAATGTCGCGGCGCGCCCGGCGCTGGAATGGCGCAGCGGCGCCGGCATGACGGCTTACACCGCGAGCAAGGCCGCGGTCGCCGCCTTCACCGCCGCACTCGCCGAAGAAGTCGCCAAGGACGGCATTCTGGTCAACGCCGTGGCGCCGTCGATCATGGATACGGCGACGAACCGCGCCGCCATGCCGAAGGCCGATTTCGCGCTGTGGCCCAAGGTCGAGGACGTGGCGGCGACGATCTTTTTCCTCGCCGCGCCCGCCAACCGCGTCACCCGCGGCGCCATCGTGCCGGTGTACGGCAAGTCGTAAGCGCGGACGCGAGCGCCTGTCATTGCTTGCCGACAGCCCCCGCCGCTAGGCCCTCCAGCACTTTGGTCAAGGCCTGCACGTTTGCTGCCACGGCCTCGCCGAGCTCATGCCGTTGCGCGATCCAGTCGGGATCATTGTAGGCGAGCCAGACTTTGCCGGCGGCATCTTGGTACACCAGCGCCTTCAACGGCAGATCGATGCCGGCGGTCTGGTTCGATTGCATCAGCGGGGTGCCGCCCCGCGCGTTGCCGAAAATCAAAACTTCAGTCGGGCGCAGCGGCATGCCGACGGCGGCTGCCCCGGCAGCATGATCGATGCGCGCGAACACGGTCAAGCCCTTGGCTTTCACTTCTGCTTCGAGCCGATCCATTGTTTCCTTGGCGCCGAAGCGGCTCGCAACGGCCGTCATCCCGTCGGTCATTGGTTCATCTCCCTTAACGTGCCACGGCGGCGCGGTTCCGTGCATGGCAATTCCGCAGTGCGCGAGCCAACGATCCCTAAAGCGAGGGTAAACGACTTTGCCCCGGCAATGGTTCAACTAGCCCGCAATGGCTCGCGCGCTGTTGATCCGGTTCAAAATGCAAAGGTAATTGAGGCGGCGCGGTGCGTTACGCCGCAGCCGCACCGAAGCGTGACATCAAAGTCCAAAAAGACTAAGATACAACTGAACGGATTGAGGGAGGCGACCGTGGGGGTACTCAATTACTACACGCCGGTTTTGTATTTCTTTTATCCGCTGAGTCTTGCCGCCGGAGAAACGGTAGACGTCGGCATTATCTATTCCACTGCAATGCAGGTCTTGTCCAATGTCACCGTCCAAGGCGGCACTGCGCAGGGCGTGCCGTTCATCATCGGCGACAGCACCGTCACGGTGCACGGCCCCGGCGGGGACGCTCCAAACACGGACACGACCTGCCTGATCACGCTCACAAACGGCGCGCAGGTGGGCCCAGTCGAATTCGCGGTGCAGTCATGGACGGTATTCTACTGAGTTTTACCGAGCGCGTGAACAAAATGCGTTCCAAAAGGATCAGATATCATGCAAATCATCACTGATGCGAGCGGCAAGATCATTGCGATGTTGCCCGCAGAAAACGAGCCGGTAGCCAGACCGAAGGTCGCGCTGGCGCCAGGCAATATCGGCAATCTGCCGCAAATACCGAACGCCACGGCGGTTTTGGTTCCTCGCGCCGGACAGATTCTGCACGTCGTGCCGTGGCTCGACGAGCTCACCGGCATGGCTCTCAGCCAGATACACACGACGTATCGCGTCGTAGTTCAGGGCGGGACATCGCAACTCGAGCGCATCGCCAAGCCGTCAAATTCGACCACGTAGCGCGTCGCCTTCGGCGCCGATCATCGCATCTGCGGATTGCTTGTCCTAATAACCCGGCCACAGGCCCGGTGTTGCCAGCTCGAGCAAATGGCCGTCGGGATCGCGGAAATAAATGCTGTCGCCGCCACGCGGCCATTTGGTGCGGCCTTCGATGGCGATGCCGGCTTCGGCGAGCTGCGCTTCCCAGGCGGCCAACTCGCCGGCCGCGATCGAGAACGCGATGTGCACCGGGCCGCTGCCATCGTGCGGCGGAATGGTGCCGCCGGGCAGCTTCACGGTTTCCAGCGAATGGCCGCGCAGAAACAGCAGCAGCACGCCGCGCGCGCCGACGTCATAGGCGCACAGCCGCGTATCGCGATAGATGCTGTTGAGCCCGAGCACCTGTTCGTAGAACGGACAGGCGCGCTCGAAGGCGTCGACATAGAGCACGGTTTCGAGCACGCCGACGAGGTTGGGCATGGGCGTTCACCGAAGCGTCATTGCGAGCGAAGCGAAGCAAAGCAAAGCAATCCAGGGGCTGAGTGCACCGACTCCTGGATTGCTTCGTCGTTTCACTCCTCGCAATGACGATTATCCCGTCACCGGCACGATTTCGTGCACCGGAGATCGCAGCAGCCGCCGCACCGAGCCGGCGGCGACCACGGCGTGCTGCTGCGCATAGGCCTCGTGGTTGCGCTCGATGTAATCGAGATCGTAGAGGTAATTGACCATCAGGCCGTGCGACTGCGCCAGCGCGCGCTCCGAGATGTCGCCGAGCCAATCGAGCCGCTCCAGGCGCGCGCCGTTGCCGAGATGGAAGCGCGCCACGGCATCGGCCGGCAGGCCGCGGTGATTGCGGGCGCGCAGGTAATACCAGGCGGCGGCGCGCAACAGCGGCTCGCGCACACGATCGCAAGTCTCTTCAACGCGCCACCAATCCGGCTGGTCGAGCGCCGTCAGCGCTTCGCGGTCTTCGTCGTCGAGCACCAGCGAGGCCTCTTGCGCGCGCTCGCGCTTGAGCCATTCGGCGAAATTGGGCGCCGGCGACAGTGTCACAAACGCCGACATGCGTGGGAATTCGCGCGACACCTCCTCGACCACCTGCTTGATCAGAAAGTGGCCGAAGCTGACGCCGGTAAGGCCGCGCTGGCAGTTGGTGATCGAATAGAACGTCGCCGTGGTGGCGCGCTCCGGATCGACCACGTCGCGCTTGTCGCCGAGGATCGGCGCGATCGCGCCGGGAATGTCGCGGGTCAGCGCCACCTCGACGAAGATCAGCGGATCGTCCACCAAGGCGGGGTGAAAGAACGCGTAGCAGCGCCGGTCCGGCAGATCGATGCGCCGGCGCAGGTCGTCCCAGTCGCGAATCTGGTGCACCGCTTCGTAGTGGATGATCTTTTGCAGAATGAGCGCCGGCGT
>JASHXZ010000396.1 GCA_030043285.1 Xanthobacteraceae bacterium
TTCTGGTGCTGGCTCATTGGCTTCTGGCTGGCGTTTGGGCCGCTCTACGTGCTGGGCCTGATGGGCATGACGCGGCGCCTTGAGCACATCGCCAACCCGAGCTGGCAGCCGCTGCTGCTGGTCGCCGAGGCCGGCGCTATCGTTATTTTCTTAGGCGTCCTCTGCCAGATCGCGCAGCTCTATTTCAGCATTCGCACGCGCGAGCAGCGGCTCGACGTGACCGGCGACCCGTGGAACGCGCGGACGCTGGAGTGGTCGACCTCTTCGCCACCGCCCGCCTACAATTTTGCGGTGCTGCCCAGGGTCGAGACGATCGATGCATTCTGGCACATGAAGCGCGGAGGCCAGCCCGCAGCCGCACCGCCCTATGAGGCGATCGAAATACCGCGCAACAGCCCAGCCGGTTTCATCACCGCCTTCTTCGCGGTGGTGATGGGCTTCTCGCTGATCTGGCACATCTGGTGGCTGGCGATCCTCGGCTTCCTGGCCGCCGCCATCGTGGTCCTGATCGCCGGCTGGAGCACCGAGCGCGACAACGAAATCCCGGCCGGCGACATTGCCCGAATGGAACGGGCTGGAGTCGGGTGAGGCAACCGGCATGGCGATCGCAGCAATCGACAGAGCTCCAACACAGACTCCAATCGAACTCGCACCAGGTCGAGGTGGTGGCGGGCCGGCCTCCAAGCGCATCGTCGTCGCCTATGGGTTCTGGATCTTCATCCTCGGCGACATCGTCATGTTCGCGGCGCTGTTTG
The DNA here is from genome assembly GCA_030043285.1 of Xanthobacteraceae bacterium. Lineage (GTDB taxonomy): Bacteria > Pseudomonadota > Alphaproteobacteria > Rhizobiales > Xanthobacteraceae > BOG-931. The sequence goes on from JASHXZ010000396.1 coordinate 756, forward strand.
CCGCCTACGCAGTCTTGCGCGGCAACACCGCCGGCGGACCAACCGGAACCGAGCTGTTCAATCTGCGCAACGTCTTCATCGAGACGATGTGCCTGTTGGTATCGAGCTACACGTGCGGGCTCGGGGCGTTGTCCGCCGAACTGCGGCGGCCCGCGCGCTTCTTGATCTTTGCGGCCCTCACATTTGTGCTCGGCTCGGCCTTCCTGTTCATCGAAGCCACGGAATTCGCCCGCATGGTGGCGATCGGTGCGGGACCATCGCGCAGCGCCTTTCTGTCGGCGTTCTTCACCCTGGTCGGCATGCACGGCCTCCACGTCACCAGCGGTTTGATCGCGCTCGTCTATCTGGTTGCCCAGGTCATCGCCAAGGGCCTGCAGGCCGCCGTGCTGCGGCGGCTGTTGTGCTGGAGCCTGTTCTGGCATGCCCTCGACATCGTCTGGGTCGGGGTATTCACGCTGGTCTACTTGATGGGAGCACCCTGATGGACAGTAGCGATCGTTGGTTCGGCGACCGTACGCCCGGTGTCGAAGAGCACGAGCCCACTGCAAGCTACCTGACGTACACGGTCGGGCTGGGGCTTGCCATCGCGGGGACGATCGTTTCGTTCGTCGTAGCGCAGACCAACTTGCTCTGGGCTCCGGGCATCGCGGTCGGCTTGATCGTGCTCGCCTTCGCGCAGATCGGCGTCCACCTCGTGTTCTTCCTGCATCTGGGCAGCGGGCCCGACAGCACCAACAATATTCTGGCGCTTGCCTTCGGCGTGCTGATCGTCTTTCTCATCATTATCGGCTCGGTCTGGATCATCGCCAATCTCAACACCAATATGATGGACATGCCGGGCTAGTAGGCACGGAAAGTCGTCGGGCGATTTGCGGTACGCAATCAATACTGAGCGCAGCGACGCTACGGCTCTGGCGATCGGCTCTGCAGGTATCGGTCGGAGCCTTCGCCTGCGATGTCGTGGCGCTCGACCAGGTTGCGATCGCCTTTGATCACCTCAAATAGCGTCTGGTCGGCCTCGCGCCAAAAGCGCATGTCGAGCATATGCTTGCCGACACGAAGATCGTGTACCGTGAGATCCGGCAGCCATTTGGGAAGGTGAGGGTCGACATAAAGCTTGTCGTGCGGCGCGTCCGGTGCGAATCCCAGCATCGCCTGCGTGAACATGAACGCCGACCCGGCCGACCAGGCCTGCGGCACATTGGCACCGATGTATTGCACCGGGAAATTCGACTCGTTGCGCTCGGACGCGGTGTAAAGCTCGGGCAGCTGATTGAGGAGGAAGTGGCCCGCCGCCACGCTGACGTCGTGGGCGATGCGCGCCGCCTCGGCGTGGAAGCCATAGCGCTTGAAGCCCATGGCGATAATGCCGTTGTCGTGCGGCCAGACCGAGCCGGTCTGATAGTTGTAAGGATTGAATGCCGCGTGATCGGCGGACAACGTGCGAATGCCCCAGCCGGTCCACATGTCCGGCGCCATCAGGCGATCCACGACCTTTTTGGCGCGTTCGGCCGGCACGATGCCGGACCACAAGCAATGCCCGGCGTTGGATGCGACGGACAGGACCTTCTTCTTGTTACCATCCAGCGCATAGGCATAGAACCCGAGCTCCTCGTCCCAGAACACCTCGTTGAAGCGCGCAAACAGCGCGGCGGCTTTGGTGCGCAATTGGGCCGCGCGGTCAGGCTTGCCAAGGGCTTCAAACACCTCCGCCATGCGCAGCCAGGCGTCGTAGACGTAGCCCTGAAGCTCACATAGCGCTTTGGGTCCCTTGACCAGCGAGCCGTCCGGATACATGACGGCATCGCCGGAATCCTTCCAGCCCATATTCTCGTAGCCTACCGGCGAACGCGTCTGATATTCCTGAAATCCATCGCCGTCGCGATCGCCGTATTTATCGATCCAGGCGAGACATCCTTCCGCCGTCTGCAGATGCCTTTCCAGCATCCTTGCGTCGCCAGTTGCGCGCCAGGTGGCGTGCAGGGCTATCAGATAGAGTGGCGTCGCATCCGCGGTGCCGTAGTATGGCGTATGCGGGACGAGCTTGAAGTGAGCAAGCTCGCCGTAGCGCAGTTCGTGGAGAATTTTTCCGGGTTCGGCATCGCGGTACGGATCGTCTTCCTTGGCTTGCAGCGAACCAAGGATCTCCAGCGAACCCCGCGCGAACTCCGGGTAGATCAGCACATTCTGCAGCGAGACGATGAGACTGTCGCGGCCGAATGGAGCGACAAACCACGGCAGTCCGGCCGCAGGCATGAAGACCATATGGTCGGTGCCTTTGATAGGCAGACGCAGCGCGGCCATGTCCTCGAGCCCTTGATGAAAGAGCCGATAGAACTCTTCATTGCTCGTCCTGATTTTCACGACGTTTTTCAACCACTGCGACATGGTCTCGAAATGCGGAGAATTTTCGCTGTCCGCGACGCAGTCTTGCGGCGGCTGGAATAGTTGTTCGCCGTCCTCCAGTGCATAGAGCAGGCACGCGTGCCAAGTCTCGTTTGGCGCAAGCACGACCTCGAAACTGATCCGGCCGTTGGCAGAAACCGCCTTGCGCGGAGTGCGCACGACTGACGTTGTCATTGCGCGGCGAAAATCGCGGTTTGAATATACGGTGCGAACCCGCTGCTCGGCCTCGGACCATTCGGTCGTAATCTTGCCGCGGCGCACGATGTGAGCCGACTTGACCTCGAATATGTCGGCAAAATCGCAGCGAAAGACAATCTCCAGCTGGAAGCGTACCGGCTTCATGCTGTTATTGGTGATGTCGAGATCCTCGTGCATGCCGCCGCTGAGCGATCGACTGATAGTGAGGCCGAGCGTACGCGCCGGGATCGGCCCGTCTTCGGTGAGGATCGGCTCGTTGGTGAGAAAGATCCGCGCCGCGTAGTAGTTGATCGGACCGCCGTTCAGGAGCTGCCAGGGCTGGCCGTTGGCAAAAATCGCCCAGTTGCTGATGATCCGGGTGTCGAGGAAGTACAGACCCTTCTCGCTCGGCGAGATGATGGTGCCATTGGGGTCGGTGACGAGCACCGTCTGACCTTGGTGAATGGCAATCTGCGGTGGGCCAACTTGAACCTTGAACGCCATTATGTGCTCCTCGCGATCGACCTTTTCGCGCCTGACGGCTTCGTTTCCGGCATCAGGAGCCACGCCAGAACGACCGCACCGAAGGCGACGGCCGCAATGATGAGAAATCCAATGACGTTGCCGAAGGTCGCGACGATAAAGCCGAAGAATGTGGTGCTGAGCAACGCACCGATACCTGAGAGCAT
>JASHXZ010000397.1 GCA_030043285.1 Xanthobacteraceae bacterium
CAGCGGAAAAGCGCGGATACTCCGCCTCGAGCAGCGCTCGCAGACGCGGCGGCAGGTCGAGAGCGTTCGCCTGAGCCGATTGGGTCGAGTGCGTGTTCATGCCTTGCATCCTAGGGGACTGGGCTTGGCAAATCCATTTTGTTAAGCAAGAGCGCACTGCTGGCACGCCGGATCGCAACTCCCTCAAGCGCGCCACCCATTTCGGAGAATTGCGCTGATGCCCACCTCATTGATCGATTCCGCCGTATTCCGCGACATCTTTACGACCGAGGCGATGCGGCGCGTGTTCTCCGACGGCAACCGCGTGCAAAAATATCTCGATTTCGAAGCGGCGCTGGCGCGGGCACAGGCGCGGCTCCACGTCATTCCCAAAGATGCGGCCGAGGAAATCTGCCGCCATTGCCGCGTCGACCAGATCGATTTCGCCAAGCTGAAAGTGCAGACCGAGCGGATCGGTTATCCGGTGCTGCCGGTCGTGCAGCAGCTCGTCGGTTTGTGCCGCAACGGCTTGGGAGAATGGTGCCATTGGGGCGCCACCACCCAGGACATCACCGACACCGCGACCGTGCTGCAGATCCGCGAGGCGCTGGCGCTGATCGAAGCCGATCTCGACGGCATTGCCGACGCGCTCGCCGCATTGGCGAAAAAACATCGCGACACCGCGATGGCCGGTCGCAGCAACCTGCAGCAGGCGGTACCGATCACGTTCGGCTACAAGATGGCGACGCTGTTGGCGGCATTCGCGCGCCACAAACAGCGTTTGCGCGAATTGCGCCCGCGGGTCCTGGTCGGCGAGTTCGGCGGCGCCGCCGGCACGTTGTCGTCGCTCGGCGGCCGCGGCCTCGAAGTCCAGGCCGAGCTGATGAAGGAGCTGAAACTCGGCCAGCCGGCGATTGCCTGGCACACCGTGCGCGATGCGATCGCCGAAGTCGGCTGCTTCCTCGGCCTCGTCACCGGCAGTTGCGGCAAGATCGCGTTTGACATCAAGCTCCTGATGCAGACGGAGGTCGAAGAGGTCTACGAGCCGTTCCACGAGGGCCGCGGCTCGTCGTCCACCATGCCGCAAAAGCGCAATCCGATTTCATCGGTCTATATAACCGCACTCACCGCAGTGGTGCGCCAGCAAGCCGCCGCTCTGCTCGATGCCATGGTGGAGGACCACGAGCGCGCCACCGGCCCGTGGGAAATCGAATGGCTGGTGCTGCCGGAGATTTTCTGCCTCGCCGCCGGCGCGCTGGCGCAGACCCGCTTCGTGCTGACCGGCCTGCAGGTCGACGAGAAAAAGATGCGCGCCAATCTCGACCTGACCAAGGGTCTGATCGTGTCGGAGGCGGTGATGATGGGACTGGGGCCCGCTCTCGGCCGCCAATACGCGCACGATCTGGTCTACGACGTTTGCCGCCAGGTGGTGGCGACCGGCCGGCCGTTGGTCGATTTGCTCGCCGAGAACGCGGAGATCACCAAACATCTCGATCGCGCCGCGCTGGAGCGGCTGTGCGATCCGGCGAATTATCTCGGCGAGGCCGGCGCGATGGTGGATCGGGTGCTGGCGATGCGGAAAGGCTAACTGTTTGGTCGCTACTGGATCGGCTTGTCGCTGTCGCCGGACAGCAGAAGCTGCGGCACCTGGGTGAAGCTCCAGCCGCTCGAATTGGCATCGAGCACCCAGACCATATCGAAGCGCTTGCCGTGCCATTTCTGCGGACAGGTGGTCTTGTTGCCGACGATGGCGTTGACGATGTCGGGGATATCCTGGTGCTGCCAGGCGATCAGCACCGTGCCAGTGGCGGCGACCGCGGCCTTGGCGAGGTCAGTCTCGTCACCCTTGAGATACTTCGTCTGCAGAGTCAGCCCCAGCAAGTTCGCCAGCTCCAATACCGTGTGCTGGGGCCGCAGACTCTCGCTGTCCTTGCCGACGCCCGAGGCGAAAATGATGTTCGGCTGCGCCAGATTAGGGTCGACGAATTTGCCGTCGCGCGGCGCGAACAGGCGCACCAGTGCGCCGCCGCGCTGCCAGCCGCGCGCGGTCAGCTCTTCCTTGTTGTTAGTGCCATACCAGTCGACGCCCAAAATCTTCTTGTTCTTCTTGTCATCGCTGTCGTCGCCCGGATCGGTGTAGTCTCCCGGATCGTATTCGTCCGGATCGGTGTCGTCGCCCGGCTTTTCAGCATGGCGGATCAACATGATCTTGCTGGCCGGCATGGTCTACCCCCCTGGATGCAGCCCGCGGAGAATAGCCGCGTGGTTGTAGAACGCAAACGCGATCGCGTGCCGGCGATGCGCGCGCGGGCGCCCGCCTTATTCCGCCGCGGCGGCTTTCGCCGCCGCCTGCTCGCCGACGAACTTCTGCAGCCCCATGTAGTCGACCTTGCCGGAGCCGAGCAGCGGCAGTTTGTCGAGCACGATGACTTCCGACGGCAGCATCAACTCCGAAGCATGTTTGCCGCGCGCGTAGGCCTGGAACTCGCCGCGCGTTGCGCCGTGTTTGTCGGTGACCAGGATGAGGCGCTCGCCTTTGCGCGCATCGGGCAGCGCTGCCACGGCGGACACATTGTCAGGCCACAGCTCGGCTGCCAGAAGTTCGACGGCTGCGAGCGACACCATCTCGCCGCCCACCTTGGCAAAGCGCTTGGCGCGGCCCTTGATGGTGACAAAGCCCTGGGCGTCGATGGCGACGATGTCGCCGGTGTCGTGCCAGCCGTCGGGCGGCGGCTCGAGCACGCCGGGCCGGTCGGCACGCAAGTAGCCGAGCATCACGTTGGGACCGCAGACATAGAGCCGGCCGCCGTCGTCGACGCCGTCGACGTGCTCGAGCTTGGCGGTCATGCCGGGAAGCAGCCGGCCGACGCTACCGAATTTGTTGAACATCGGCGTGTTCAAGGCCAGCACCGGTGAGGTTTCGGTGACGCCGTAGCCTTCCAGAATGCGCATGCCGAATTTTTCCAGGTAAATCCGGCGCGTCGAATCGCGCACCGGCTCGCCGCCCGAGACGATGTAGCGCAGCGAGTTGAAGTCGTAGGGGTTGGCCATGCGCGCGTAGCCGTTGAGAAACGTATCGGTGGCGAACATCACGGTGGAGCAGACGCCGTAAACCAGTTCCGGCACGGTGCGATAATGCAGCGGCGACGGATAAAGATAGGTCGGCACACCATAGACCAACGGCAGCACTACGCCGCCGGTGAAGCCGAACGAATGAAAGATCGGCAGCACGTTGAACAGCCTGTCCTCGCGGCCGAAATCGATGCGCGCGGCGGCTTGCGCCGCGTTGGTCAGCATGTTGCGATGCGACAGCACGACGCCCTTGGGCGAACCCTCGGTACCCGAGGTGAACAGAATGACGCCCCAATCGTCGGGCTTGCGCGCGACCAGCGGCTTGTTCCATGTCATCAGGCTGCGCAGCTTGTCCGACGTGGTCACGCTCTTGCGAATATCTTCCAGATAGACGACCCGCAGCTTCTGCTCGAGCTGAGCGACAAGGTTTTCGAGCCTGGCCTTCGCGACGAACGTGCGCGAGGTCAATATAGTGTCGACCTCGGCGGCGCGGCACGCAGCCACAATGTTGGTGGCGCCGGAGGTGAAATTGATCATTGCGGGTACGCGGCCCGCCGACATGACGGAGAGCACCGTGACCACGCCGCCGTTCGAAGTCGGCAGCATGATGCCGAGCCCACGGCCCTCCAGCGCCAGCGGCATCAGCTTGGCGCCCAAAATCGTCACCGCCTGCAGGAGTCGCTTGTAGGACAGCTGCCCGCTGACCGGGTCTTGAATTGCGGTCCATTTTTTGCCGTGGATCTTCGCCGCATCGATCACCGCTTCGACCACGGTGCGGTCGGTCGGCGCGCTGCGAAACATCAGGTCGGACATGATGTCATAGAGCGCGGCGCCCGCTGCCTGCCGGCGCCGCCGGCCTTTGAGCTCGGGATCGATCTTGAGCTTGACCGGCTCGAGAATGTTGACTTTGATCTGCGGAAACAACCGGCGCCGCACCTGCGTGTTGGTCAGGCGGCTGAAGATCGTCGCCTCCGGCCCGGCGATATGCACCGGCACCAGCATGGCGTCCGACTTGTCGGCGATCATCGCGGCGCCGTCGTAGATCTTCATCAGGCTGCCGGTGACGGTGATGCGGCCTTCCGGAAAGATCACCAGCATCTCGCCGTCGCGGACCGCGTTGATGATGGCGCGCAGCGAGAACGGCTTGAGCGGATCGAGCGCCATGGTGCGGACGAATTTCAGGAACGGCTGGATCCACCAGTTGCGCGACATTGCCACGTCGATGGCGAAGACCGGCCGCTTCGGCAGAAGCGACGTGGCCAGCGGCGGATCGAGGAAGCTGACGTGATTGAGCGCGATGATGGCGTTCTGGCCGGCCTTGGCGATGTTGTCGTAGCCTTTGACCTCGAGATGAAAGAAGGCGCGAAACACGATCGAGAGGAAATCGGTCATCCAGCTCGCCGGCATGGTGCGGCCGATGGCGACCGCGACCAACAGGTTGGCGACGCCGATCAGCATGAACAGCACCGGCGCGCTCAAACCGAGGCTCTGCAGCGCGCCTTGGAGCACCGCGCCGGCCACCATGAAGGCGGCATTGAGCACGTTGACGCCGGCGACGACACGGGCGCGGCGATCGGCGCCGGCCCAGGCCTGCACCGCCGCAAAGGTCGGCACCACGAACAGGCCGCCGCCGATGGCGAGGCCGGCGAGATCGATGGCGATGCGCACGCTGTGCGGCGTGCGGAAGAAAGCGTCGACGCCGAGCGGGCTCGCCGCCGGCGCCAGCGAGGACGCCACCCAGCCGAGGTCGAGCGCAAATATTCCGAGCAACACCGCGCCAAACAGCGTCGGCAGAATGACGATGCGGCCGGCTGAAAGCCAGGCGGCGAGGCCGGAGCCGAACGCGACCGCGACCGAGAAAATCGTGAGGAACAGCGTAATGACCAGCTCGTTGCCGTTGATGTTGGCGTGAACGAGCGGCAGCAACAGTGACAGCACCAGCGCGCCGACCAGCCAGAACCAGCTCACCACGATGGCGCCCCACCACAGCCGCCTGTCGTCGCGCAGCTCCCTGATGAGGTCGACGGTCGAGACCAGGATGTTGCGGTTGATGACGAGATCGGGCGCGCCCTCCGGCGTGCCCGGTATCAGCAGGCTGAACAGCCAGCTTGCCAGCGCCGTCGCAATCATCAGCCAGGCGAAGTACATCGGATTGCTGCCGCCATTGGCGGCGACGCCCGCCATGATGGTGCCGAGCAGAATGGCAAGGAACGTGCCGGCTTCGATCAGCGCGTTGCCGGCCGGCAGCTCGGCGCGAAGAAGATGGTCGGGCAGGATGCCGTATTTGATCGGGCCGAACAGCGCGCCGAGCGTGCCGAACAGAAACAGCGCGACGAACAGCAGGATGACGGAGTGAAAACCGAACCCAACCACGGCGAGCACCGCGGCGCCGATCTCGACCAACTTGATGCGCTGCGCGACCCAGGCCTTGTCGTAGCGGTCGGCGAGCTCGCCACCGAGCCCCGACAGAAAGAAGAACGGCGCGATGAACACCGCGCCGGCGGCCGTGATCAGTGCGCCGGAATTGGGGCCGGCGATCTGCGCCAGCACGACAAAGCTGAGCGCGGTCTTGAGGAAATTATCGCCGAACGACGCGAAGAACTGGCAGAAGAACAGCGGCGCGAAGTTTCGCCGCGTCATGAGCGATTTGAACATTGTGCTCCCGCCGTTGCTGTGGTCGGCCGATTGGCCCCGCGCGCCCGGCAGATCGAACCCAAGGCGCAGCGCCACCGTCCCCTCCCCGACAGTGTAGACGGTGCCGCGGCGCTTGGCGACGCCGGTCACCCGGCTAAGTGCTATTCGCCAATATATGCAAAGTCTTAGCCCGCAATTGAAGGGTCCTGGGCAAGCGCCTATCGTGCCGCGCCGCACCGGTTTCGGCCGCGCGGCGGCGTATTGGCAAAGGATTCGACACGATGAAGCTCAAGGACCAGGTGGCGGTCGTGACCGGCGCCGGACGCAATATCGGCGAAGAAATCGCCAAGCTGTTTGCCGCCGAGGGCGCCAAGGTCGCGGTTGTCGACATGGACAAAACGCGCGGCGAACGCGTCGCCGACGCCATCAATTCCGCCGGCGGCGACGCGGCACTGTTTCTTGCCGACGTGTCGAAAGGCGCCGACGTCGCGGCCCTGGTCAAGGCGGTGGTGGCCCGTTACGGCCGCATCGACATTCTGGTCAACAACGTCGCGATCTCCGACAACAAGCACATTTTCGACATCACCGAAGAAGAATGGGACCGCGTGCTCGCGGTGACGCTGAAGAGCCAATTCCTGATGGCGAAGGAGGTCGGCAAGCAGATGGCGGCGCAAGGCGGCGGCCGCATCGTCAATATCGGCTCGACCTCCGGGTTCACCGGGCGCAGCCGCGCCGTCGCCTATTCGGCGGCAAAGGGCGGCGTCGCCAACCTCACCCGCGCGATGGCGGCGCAGCTCGCGCCGCACAAGATCCGCGTCAACGCCATCGTGCCGAACAAGATCGGCTCGCCAGTCGGCAAGGACGAATTCGACCCGACGCGCCCGGTGCCCAACATGGCGAAGCGGCCCGGCGATCCGGCCGAAGCCGCCAAGGCGGTGCTGTTTCTGGTCAGTGACGATTCGTCGTTCGTGTACGGCGCCAACCTGTTCGTCGACGGCGGCGTCTCGGCGATGGACTTGTCTTAGCGGGCATGAGCAGGCCGCCCGGAGTTCTTCGGGTCTCAATCAAACACATTGAGTGCTGGACCGTCGCGCCAGAGACAGTCTAGAACGAATGGCACACAGCAAGTTCCGTGTCGTGATTGATCGAGAAAGTGCAAAAAGTACAAGAGGATCGGAACTCGGCGGTTGATGTGGACTTCCGCGTCAATTCGACCTAGCCTTGCGGGGTCGGCGCAGTCCGGGGGGTGGGTGAATTCGGATGGATGCTCAAGCCTGTAACGTGCTTATGGTCTATCCCCGCTTCGACGCGGACACGTTTTGGAACTTCAAGCGGACGTCCGAGGTTTTTGGCGCCAAATATCCGGCGTCGCCGCTCGGCCTGATCACCGTCGCGGCGCTTCTGCCGCGTTCCTGGTCGATTCGGCTGGTCAACCGCAACACCGAGGAATTGAGCAACGACGATCTCGACTGGGCCGACCTGGTCCTGACCGGCGGTATGCTGCCGCAGGAGAACGACACGCTCGATGTCATCGATCTCTGCCATGCCCGCGGCAAGCCCGTCGCGGTTGGCGGGCCCGATGTCACATCGAGTCCCGATTCCTACCGGGCGGCGGATTTTCGCGTTCTCGGCGAGGCCGAAGGCATCATCGATAAATTCGTCGAAGCCTGGGAAGCCGGCGCGCGAGAAGGACTATTCGAGGCGGAGAAATTTCAGGTCGACGTGACCAAGACGCCGATCCCGCGTTTTGATCTCCTGAAATTCGACGACTACCTCCACATCGGCGTGCAGTTCTCTCGCGGCTGCCCCTTCACCTGCGAATTCTGCGACATCATCGAGCTTTACGGGCGCTCGCCACGCGCCAAGACCAACGCCCAGATGCTCGCCGAGCTCGATGCGCTCTATCGCCTCGGCTATCGCGGCCACGTCGACTTCGTGGATGACAACCTCATCGGCAACAAGAAGGCCGTCAAGGCATTCCTGCCGGAGCTCGCCAAATGGCTCGAGGCGCACGACTATCCGTTCGAGTTCACGACGGAAGCCTCGCTTAATCTCGCCGACGATCCCGAATTCCTGATGCGGATGAACCGCGCCAATTTCGTCGGCGTCTTCGTCGGCATCGAGAGTCCCGACACCTCAACGCTGGTCGCGATGCGCAAAAAGCAGAACACGCGGCGCAGCATTGCGCAGAGCATCCACAAGATCTATGCCGCCGGACTTTTTGTGACGGCCGGCTTCATCGTGGGCTTCGACAGCGAGACGAATTCGGTGGCGGACGCCATGGTGGCGCTGATCGAGGAGGCGGCGATCCCGATCTGCATGGTGGGCCTTTTGTATGCGCTGCCGAACACGCAGCTCACGCGCCGGCTCCAAAAGGAAGGCCGCCTGTACCCGCACGCGCAACGCCAGGATATCAAGAGCGCCGATCAGTGCACGATGGGCCTCAATTTCGCGACACTGCGGCCGCGGCAACAGATCCTCGCCGACTACATGACTGTGCTGCAGCGGATTTACGATCCGGTCGCCTTTACGGGCCGGCTCAAGCGCCTGGCGTCGATGCTCGACAATTCCGGTCGGAAAAAGCAAATGGTCGCGCAGCATTCGCGGCGCAAGTTTGACAGCCTCGAAATGTTGCACCGGATCATCACAAGTCTGCCCGAACCGCGCGACGTCTTCCGCCGCGCCTTGACCGAGTGTGCCGGCAGCAATCCCGATTCGATCCGCTGGATCGTGGCGTTGATGGCGCTTTACCTGCACGTCGGACCGTTCTCGCGCCAGGTGATCGCCCATATGGCAAACATGATAGCCGCACTCGATCCGGTCGGCATCGCCGCGGGCGCGCCGGATGAGCCGGCCATGTTGCAACTGGCGAAATGACGGACTGCGCCGCGCCTACAGCCCCAGATAAGCCTTCCGTATTTCCGGCATGGCGGAGAGCTTTTGCGGGACGCCCTCGGTGAACAGCTTGCCCTCGGCAATAACGTAGGCGTAATCGCTTACGGCGAGCGCGAGGTGCACATTCTGCTCGACCAGCAAGATCGTGAGACCGCCCTCTTTTAGTTTCTTCAGTGTCTGAAACAGCTGATAGACCACGACCGGAGCGAGGCCGAGCGACAACTCGTCGATGATCAGAATCGACGGGCCGGACATCAGGCCACGCGCGATCGCCACCATCTGCTGCTCGCCGCCCGATAGCGTGCCGGCGACCTGGCGCTGCCGCTCGGCAAGGCGGGGAAACAGCGCGAAGACCTCATCGCGGCGCTGGGCGTATTGGCGCGCCGCGCGCTTGGAGAAGGCGCCGAGCTCGAGGTTTTCCGCCACCGTCATCTTGGAGAATAATTGCCG
>JASHXZ010000398.1 GCA_030043285.1 Xanthobacteraceae bacterium
CTGGCGCAGAAAATTGCGAGCGCGGCGAAAGTCGTCTGGGGCGGCGGCTCGTCGGTCGGTGCCGCGATCGCGGTGCTGGAGCGCCGCGGCGCCCAGAGCGGCCGCGTCGGCGTGATCGGGCCGCTGACGTTCGAGCAACATGCCATGCTGGCCGCGCGGTTCGGCACTGTCGTCAATTTGAACCGCGCCTATGTGCGGCTGCGTCAAGTCAAGTCGGCGGAGGAAATCGACTGGATGCGGATCGGCGCCGCGCTCAGCGATCGCGGCATGCTGGCGCTGCGCGACGGCTTGCGGCTCGGCATGACCGAGCGCGAGCTCGGCGATCTGGTCGAGCGCGGTTATGTGGCGCTCGGCGGCACCACGGTCATCCATTTCATCGGTGTCGCGCCGATGGCGGAGCCGCAGCTCGCGGTGCCGCCGCAATTTGCCGGCAACCGCAGAGTGGCGCGCGGCGACGTCGTGTTTGCCGAGATCAGCGCCGCGTTTTGGGATCATCCCGGTCAGGTGCTGCGCAGCTTCGCGGTGGACAGCGAACCGCCAGCGCTCTATCGCGATCTCCATGCGGCCGCCGATGCGGCGTTCGATGCAGTCGCCGCCGTGCTCAAGGACGGCGCCATGCCGCGGCAGGTAATCGAAGCCGCGGGCGTGATCGAGCGGGCCGGATTTACGATCATTGACGATTTGTTGCATGGCTATGGCGGCGGCTATCTGCCGCCGGTGCTCGGCTCGAACAGCCGGCCGAGCGCTCACGTTCCGGATGAGCCGTTCCACGCCGGCATGGTGGTGGTGATCCAGCCCAATGTGGTGACGCCCGACCGCAAAGCCGGCGTGCAAACCGGCGAGATGGTGCTCATCACCAAGACCGGCATCGAACCGTTCCACGCCGTGCCGCGCGGCTTTGCCCGGATTTGATCGCGCGCCGCGACACGGCATCGCGGTGCGTGCTTAACGGTGTCCTACTGCTGCATGCCGAAGCGAGTTAACGCTTCTCCATCGTCTTCTGGGCCAATGCCATGGTCGATAAATGCCCGGGAATCCGCGTGCGGCGGCGCGCTCGGGCGGCTGCAGCGGTGCGTGCTGAAATATTTGTAAAGGTTATCTCTTCCATTCAAAGCAACAGATACACGCACCGTAAAGAATACCGCTTCAAGCAATCTTCAGCATAGGCCCAGAACGGCGCATCGTTTCACCAATTCCACACCAGCGCCGTACCAATCTCTCCCCTGACAAAACAACAACTTGTGGCGTCAACAGGGGAACCGGCGTGCGTACCAGCACCATCGTCATGATCGCCTTCGCAGTCGTGTTCGGACTGCTGGCGGTATTTTTGGCGAATGCCTGGCTGAACAATCGGGCCGACGAAGCCCGGCGCACTCTGGAAGCATCGCGTAAGACAGCGCCGCCGATCCACACCATCGTGGTGGCGCGGCGGCCGCTGCATTTCGGCGACGTGCTCGGCGCGATGTCGCTGCGCGAGATGGCGTGGCCGGAGGACTCGTTGCCGGCCGGCGCGTTCGGCAAGGTCAGCGACCTGACGGCGACCAAGCGCATCGTGCTCATGCCGATCCAGGTCAACGAGGCGATCCTGGCATCGAAGATCACCGGACCGGGCCAGCGCGCCACGCTGTCGGCGCTGCTGCACGAAGGCATGAAGGCCGTGACCGTCCGCGTCAACGACGTCGAGGGCGTCGCCGGGTTCGTGCAGCCGGGCGATCGCGTCGACGTGGTGCTGACGCGGCCGGGCGAGCGCAAGACCTCGATCAACGACGTCATCGTGCAGGACGTGTGCGTTCTTGCCGTCGATCAGCTTGCCGATTCGACCAGCGACAAACCCGTCGTCGTCAAGGCGGTGACATTGGAAGTCGACGAGACCGCCGGGCAGAAGCTCGCGCTCGCCTCGTCGGTCGGCACCATGTCGCTGTTGCTGCGCAAGGCCGGCGAGGCCGCCGAAGACGCGCCGCGGCAACTGACGACCGCGGATCTCGGCCAGATCAAGCCGACCGATGATGCGCGCTTCGTCACCGTCGTGGTCACGCGATCGACCAAGGACGCCACCACACGCGATGAAGTCAGTGTGCCAGTCGAGCCCAGGGTTACGCGTTCGGTTGGGCTCCCAGAACAAGGGATGGCGCACAACTGAGATTTTGGGGCCCGCCGAAAGGCGGGAAGCGGGACGAAGTTTGGGAACCATAAGCAGCGGCGGGGAGGCCGACGTGAACAGCCAGTACACAGTCAAACATAAGCGCGCCGGCGGCAGCCAGCGCCTTCGAGACGGGACCGCCGATGTTCGAGCGCTGCTGCGCAGCGCCGGCGCCGCTCTTGCGGCGGGGCTCGTGGCAGCCGCGGCGCCGGTGGCGCCGGCCACGCACGCGCAAGAGCTGGAGCAGCCGCACGGCCGCATCGTCGCGACCGGCGTTGCGCGCACCAGCTCGGTCATGGTGACGGTCGGCAAGTCGCAAGACGTGCACACCGATCGCGGCTTCGCCGACGTCATGGTCGGCGATCCCACGGTCGCCGACGTCAGCCCGTTGACCGATCACTCGCTGTCCATTCTCGGCAAAAAGATCGGCGCCACGCGCATCACGGTCTACGACCGCGACCGGCAGCCGGTGCAGATCTTCGACGTCACCGTGTCGTACGATCTCAGCGGGCTTGCCACCGAGATCGCGCACTTCGCCGGCACCGGCATCAAAATTACTTCGGTCGGCAGCCACATCATGCTGAGCGGCACGGCGCCGGACGCTGCCACGCTCGACAAGGCGATGCTGGTCGCGCGTCAGTTCGACAAGGACGCGGTCGACACCGTGCAGGTGATGCAGCAGCAGCAGGTCATGCTGGAAGTGAGCTTCATCGAAGTGGACCGCAACGCGAGCCGCGAGCTTGGCGTGCAGTGGAACATGTTCGGCGGTTCGTCGATCGCCAATGTCGGCTCGCAGCTGCCCGCCAGCCAGCTGCCGATCACCCAACCCGGCGGGGCATTCCAGCAGCCGGGCCTGAACTGCCCGATCTCGGCGCTGTGCGGCGGCGCCAACAGCACCACCGCGGTCGGTAGTGCGATTTCACCGGTCGTTGCCGGCGGCGTGCTATCGGGCGTGGCGCCGTATGGCTTTCTGGTCAGCAACCTCTCCAACGCGCTGCAGCTCGAAGTCAGCGCGCTCGAGCAGAACGGCCTCGCGCGCAGCCTGGCGGAGCCCAACCTCGTGGCGCTGTCGGGCGACACCGCGAGCTTCCTGGCGGGTGGACAAATTCCGATCCCGGAGGCCGGCTCGTTCGGCACGATCTCGTTTGCCTATCAGCCGTATGGCGTCGGCCTGTCGTTCACCCCGACCGTGCTCAGGGACGGCCTGATCAATCTGGTGATCAAGCCGGAAGTCAGTGAGATCGACACCACGCACACCGTGACGGTGCTTGGCACCTCGGTGCCGGGCCTGATCACCCGCAAGGCCTCGACCACGCTGGAATTGCGCGACGGCCAGAGCTTCATGCTCGGTGGTCTGTTGCAGAACACCAGCCAGAACGCTGCGGACCAGTTGCCGTGGCTCGGCGACGTACCGGTGCTAGGCGCTCTGTTCCGCTCCAGCCAGTATCAGAAGAACGAAACCGATCTGGTGATCGTGGTGACCCCCCACATCGTGCGGCCGATGTCGGCAGCCACCGAGCCCCATACGCCGCTCGACAACACGGTGCCTGGCAACGACGTCGATTTCTTCCTGATGGGCCGCGCCGAAGTCAGCCCGGGCCTGGTGCGGCTCGCCGCCGGCGCAGTGAACCGGCCGTTCGTCGGCCACATTCTCGATCTGCCGAAAAAGGGAGGCGTCTATGTCTCAGTCAAGGACTAGGCGCGTAGCACGGGTCGTGGCGGCGGCCGTGTCCGCCGCCACGCTCGGCACCGCGCTCGCCGGCTGCTCGCAGCTATACTGGGATCGCCGCGACGCGATTGGACTCAGCGCCGGCGATGCGATCGCCGCCAATGAGGCGGAGCAGACGATCGACCCATGGCCGCCGTTCAGCGGCAATACCAACATCGCCACCAACGGCCAGCGCATGCAGGCTGCGGCCGAACGCTATCGTTCCAATACGGTGGTCCAGCCGCTCGACCCGATGACCATGCAGGTCGCGGCCAGCCCGACGCAATCGTCCACCACCAGCGGCAGCACGCCGAACGGCTCGACCACCAACACCACGATCGTGGTCGGCGCGCCGGCTTCGGCAACGACATCGTCGCAATAGCTTTTGCGGTCGCAACGAGAACCTGAAAACCATGCGCATCGGCCGATCGGTAACGCCGGGAGTCCAGGTCAGGGTGGTCGTACTGACCGCCGACGACGGATTCGACGAACAGGTGCGCACGACGTTCGGCGCCAGCAGCCAGATCGGCCTCGACGTCGTCAAAGGCCGGCTGTCCGAACGCGAGCAGATCGAGGTCGAGGGCGCCAGTGTCGTGGTGGCGGATCTCGACTGCGGCGACGAAGCCGAGATGCAGGCGCTCGAACGCCTGGTGACGCGGATCGGCAGCTGGCCGCCGGTCGTCGTGATCACGCAAGCTTTCGACGGCGGCGTTGCCCGCCGTCTGATGCAGATGCGGGTGACCGATTTTCTGGTCAAGCCGGTGCCGCCGGTCGAGCTGGTACAGACCTGCGCGCGGGTTGCCAACAAACCGGCCAACGCGGACAGCACCGAGGCGCAGATCTTCACCTACCTGCCCGCGGTCGGCGGTGCCGGCGTCACCACGCTGGCGGTGCAGACCGCGATGCTGCTGCTCAACAGCGGCGGCGCGCGCGGCAAGACCGCGACCTGTCTGGTCGATCTCGACTTTCAGCACGGCGCCTGCGCCGATTATCTCGACATCGAGCCGCGGCTCAATCTCGGCGAGATCGAGCCGCGCCCCGAGCGGCTCGACCGCCAATTGCTCGAAGTCATGATCTCGCAGCATGCGTCCGGGCTGGCGGTGGTGGCGGCGCCGAACCGGCCGGCCGAGATGCGCTCGTTCGATCCCGACGTCGTCACCCGGCTGCTCGATCTGGTGTCGTCGAATTTCGACTACGTCGTGTTCGACATGCCGCGCACCTGGTTCTCCTGGACCGATAGCGTGCTGCTCGGCTCCAACAAGCTCTTCATCGTCACCGAGACCACGGTGCCCGGGCTGCGTCACGCCAAGCAGCTGGTCGAAGCCATTCGCGAACGGCTCGGCGACGGTCCGAAGCCGCAAGTCATCATCAATCGCTTCGAACAGAAATTGTTCTCGGCGGGCTTGCGCCGCAGCGATGTCGAGCAGGCGCTCGGCGAGGCCTTCGCCGCCAGCATTCCCAATCATTACAACATGGTGCGCGAAGCGATCGACCGCGGCGTGCCGCTTGATGAGGTCAAGCCCGGCAACAAGATCACCGCGCAGCTGAAGAAACTGATCTTTCCGCAGACCGACGACAAAGCCACCAAGGACGCCGGCGGCCGGAAGTTCAAGCTGTCGTGGGCGCGGTCCTAGGGTGCGGTAGGTCGTCGCCATGGCGGGCCGGTTCTCAGCACGACGCGTCGCCGCTCCGGAGCTTGTGCCGGCGGAAGAGACGGCGCTCGAGGGCGTGTCGTGGACCGTGTTTCCCGATGCCGCCGGCGAACCGGCCGCTGCTGCTGCCGCCACCGATTCGGCCGCGGCCGCCGCGGCCAATCCGCTGCTCACCGACAAGCTCCTCGACGCCAAAGTCCGCCTGCACCGGCGGCTGATCGAGGAGATCAATCTTTCGGCGCTGGAAAAGCTGCCGGAAGAGGAAATCCGCATCCACATCCAGCAACTCGTCTCGCAATACGTGCTGGTCGAGCGCCTGGCGCTCAACACCCAGGAGCTCAACGACTTCGTCTCGGAGATTCTCGACGAGATGACCGGGCTCGGCCCGCTCGAGCCGCTGCTCAAGGACGGCACCGTCAACGACATTCTGATCAACGGCCACGAGTGCGTCTACGTCGAGCGCGGCGGCATCCTGGAA
>JASHXZ010000399.1 GCA_030043285.1 Xanthobacteraceae bacterium
GCGCCGGTGCCCATGCGGGTCGCGGTCTCGACCATGGCGCCGATCACCTTGGGGTGCTGGCCCATGCCGAGATAATCGTTCGAGCACCAGATCACGACGTTCTTCGGCCCCTCCGGCGAATGCCAGATGGCATGCGGAAAACGACCGGCGATGCGCTCCAGATCGGCAAAAACCCGGTAGCGCCGCTCGGCGCGCAGGAGGGATAGGGCATCGAGAAAAATGTCATTATAACTCATGGTCCGCTCCCCCGATCGCGGCATTTCCAACTGACCACAAGAGCAAGTACTCCGAGCTATCTCCCGCCTGCCACGTATTTGCCTACGTCCGACTGGGCCACCGCTCCGCAAGTATCAAGGAACCAAAGCCGTGTAGGTCAAAAAGATACGGCGATGTATTCCTTCTACATAAGATGTATTCCTTCTACATAAACAGAGCACTGCGACTCAAACGTGCCTTCATTGTGTTGACGTGCGGAAACAGCGACGCGTCGCCAGCCAAAAAGCTTGTGGGCCGATTCACATTTTGGGAGATGCAGGTCGCATTTTCAACGCAGTGACTATTGTGGCGCCCGCAAGAGACTGTCGCGGGATCATACGGCACAGTGTTCAGGGCGTTTGAGCAAAGCAACGTGTCCGTTCATCGAAAGCCCACTCGCCTTGAAAGCGGCGTAAATCTTCATTGAAGTTCGTGATCGGCAATCACCGGGTGGCTGTCGGGAATGCAGCACAGCGACTTCATAGCCCATCTCGATCGCAAGGGCATGCTGCGTGATAGCCAAGCCGTCGATGGCGGTCTTGGCACACGCCGCGGCTTGGTGTTCAACGAAGCGGACTGGGCGAGTTTGACCAAGTTGACGGCCTCGGCGCTCGCCGATGAGCTGGCCGATTTCTACCGTTGTGATCGAGTTCAGCGACGCGATCTTTTGGCGCATCGGTTTGCCGGGGCGCAACTGTCACTGCGTTTCCTCAGGGAGGAGGGGCTATTTCCGTTTGAACGTTCGCCCGGGGCAGTGACGTTGGCGATTGCACGGCCGACTGAGGACGACACGATACGCGCCGCCGAAGTCGCGCTGCAACACCCCGTGACAATTGCGGTCGCCACCGCGGATGATATCGAGATGGCGCTCGCGACGATCTTCGAGAGCGAAGAACAAGCCGGCGTCGCCGCTTCGGCGGAGGTCGCGACCAGCCAAGACGACCTGGACGATTTGCGCGATCTTGCGCGCGGCGCCCCCGTCGTGCGGGCACTCGACGAGTTGCTCAGGCTTGCAGTCGAGCAGCGCGCCACGGACCTGCACATCGAGCCCTTCGACAATACGCTGCTCGTTCGGCTGCGTATTGACGGTCTGTTGAAGGCTGTGCCGGCGCCGCCGGCCGGCATGGCAAAAGCGCTCCTGTCGCGGCTGAAAATCATGGCCGGCTTGAACATTACCGAGCGGCGGCTGCCTCAGGACGGACGTAGCCGTATCATG
Source organism: Xanthobacteraceae bacterium (assembly GCA_030043285.1). Taxonomy (GTDB): domain Bacteria; phylum Pseudomonadota; class Alphaproteobacteria; order Rhizobiales; family Xanthobacteraceae; genus BOG-931. Next base: position 1,472 of record JASHXZ010000399.1, read on the forward strand.
GTGGCGGGAGCGGAAATCGATCTACGCATCGCAACCGCGCCCTCGATGCACGGCGAGAGCGCCGTCGTCCGGCTCCTGCGCAAAGGATCGGGTTTCGTCGCTCTTGATCAAGTGGGGCTCTCCCCCCGAGACGGCGGAATTTTGCGCGACGCATTACAGGCGCCGTTCGGCATGATCATCGTCACCGGACCGACCGGTTCCGGCAAGACGACGACGCTTGCCGCGTCGCTTGCCACAATCAATGAACCAAAACGCAAAATACTGACGATTGAGGATCCAATCGAGTACCACATTTTTGGCGTTCATCAGACCCAGATCCACCCGACGATCGGTCTGACTTTCGCCACAGCGCTGCGCTCATTCTTACGTCACGATCCGGATGTGATAATGGTCGGGGAAATGCGCGACCCGGAGACAGCGCATATCGGCGTGCATGCGGCACTCACGGGTCATCTTGTACTGACCACGTTGCACACGAATACCGCCGCCGGGGCGATCCCCCGTCTCATCGATATGGGCGTCGAGAGCTTTCTCATTGCTTCAAGTGTGCGCATTGTCGTGGGTCAACGCTTGGTGCGCGTGTTGTGCGAGCATTGCAAGACGCCGCGCCGGCTTTCCGCGGATGATCTCGCGCACGATAAACGCTGCGCCGCCTTGGGCTTTCGGTCGGGCGAGGTCGTGCATGATGCCAAGGGCTGCGACTGGTGCGGCTTAACCGGCTTCCATGGGCGGCAGGGACTGTTCGAGGTCATGGAGGTCACCTCGCGGGTGCGCGAAGCAATTGGTCCCAAGACCGAGGCGGTCGCGCTTGAGCAAATCGCGCGCCGCGAGGGAATGGCCACCATGATCGAGGACGGCGTCATCAAATGCCGAGCTGGATTGACCACTATCGACGAGGTATTTCGTGTAGCTGCGAGTCTGTAGGTTGGGCCGATGCCGCAATTTCGCTATCGCGCCGTGACGCAAGCGGGGGAGTTCGTAGCAGGCGAAGTGGAGGCACCTTCGCGCCGGGAAGTGCTGCGACGCATTGAATATTTGGGACATATGGCGATCGAGGCCGAAGTCGCGGCCCCGAGCATGCTTGCGCGCAGCAGTGCGCTTGCCGGCGGGGCGGTAAAATCGCGAGACATCACAATCTTCCTGCGCGAATTGGCTTTGTTGCTCGAGGCCCGTTTGACGCTGGAAGCTGCGCTGCAAACGCTCGGCGACGACACCGGTAAAGGCCTGACCCGGTTCACTGGTGCATTGCACGAGTCGATCTCCGCCGGCGACAGCTTTGGCGACGCGCTGGAACGGCATCCGCTGCTCATCGAACCAGCTCATGTGGCAATGGTGCGCGCCGGCGAGGCATCCGGCAACCTCGTTTCGGTGCTGCGAGCCATTGTCGAGGATCGAACCCAACGCCAACTGCTTGCCGAGAAAATCGGTTCGGCGGTCCGCTACCCGTGTTTTCTCATCGGGTCAGCGATTCTCATACTTGTATTTTTTTTGTTTTACGTGGTGCCGCAGTTCGAGCCCGTGTTTGGAGAGCTCGGCGGTCGTCTCAATGCCGGGGCAGCCTTCGTGGTGACTGCTTCCAAGGGCTTGCGTAACAATGCTGATCTGGCTCTGATTGCGTCCATTGTTGTTATCCTCGGTGCTTGGCTCGCGCTCAAGCAAAGGCAGACGAGAGGTGCGATAATCGCGGCGCTGGCCTCGCTGCCGGGCATTTCCGGCCTCGTTTGCGACCGTCGCGCCGCGCGCTTCATCGGCACCCTCGGTCTGCTCGTTGAAAATGGCGTGGCACTGCCGACGGCGTTGAAAATCCTCGGCGACATCATTACTGAGCCGCGTCACGCAGGCGCCGTGCAACGTCTCCACGAACAAGTCCGCAATGGCCGTCGTTTCGCCGATGCGCTGGCCGAAACCAACCTTATCCCGCCGCTCGCCGTGCGCATGTTGCGCGTCGGCGACGAGGCCGGGGACCTGGCGCAGATCGCCCGCCACGCCGCCCATTTCTACGAGCACAAGCTCAGCACCGGTCTTGATCGCCTGATGGGAGCCGTCGGGCCGATAGCGATCATCGCCGTCAGCTTCCTCATCGGCTCGCTCATCGTCTCAATCATGAGCGCACTCCTCAGCATCACCGACCTGGCGGCATGACACAGACACTCTCGCATCGTCCGGTCCCGACCGGCGCGAAGGTGGAACGGGGGACGCCGCCGGCATATTCACAGTCAATTCAGCCAACTCCAGCTGACGCGAAGGTGATACGAGCATCGTCCTTGCGGGATCTGGTATCGATGACTGATCCAGTATCGATCGATGCGCGCCAGGCCGGCTTCACTCTTATCGAAATGCAGGCGGTGATGCTGATCATCGCCCTCGTCGCCGCTCTCGTATTTTCTACCATGTCCGGGACCGGTCGCACCCAGCTCAAGGCAGTTGCGCTGCAAACGGAGGCGCTGTTGCGCCGCGAGCGTCTTGGCGCGATCCTGACCGCTCGCAGCCGCGAAGTCTCTATCGACGGACAGCATCGCGCATTTGTCGGGGATGGCGGCCGGCGCGTCGAGATTCCGCGCGACGTCACTGTCGACGTTCTGAGCGCGGACGAGCAGTGGTCGGGGCGGCACGCGATCGTTCGCTTTCTTCCGGACGGCACATCTTCCGGAACCGTGGTGAGGCTTTCACGGGGTGGGGCAATCTATGAAGTCCGAGTCAATTGGTATACGGGCAGCGTTCTCGTCGAGCCCCAGTAATCAGGTTGAAAAACGCTCCGGCTTTACTCTGCTCGAGGCACTGGTGGCCCTGGCGGTGCTTTTGGCATTTGTCTCCGTACTAGTCCCGTTTCTCCTTCATGCGCGCCGAATCATGGACAACTCCGAACAGCGGATCGCAGCACAGGTTCTGCTGCGCACGCTCCTGAGCGCGCCATTCGATCGCTCGCACCTTGCCAACGCCGTTCGCTCCGGCGAGCTGAACGGCTTGCACTGGCGCATTGTCGCCAAGCCCCTGGCGGCCGACGTCGCGGCGTCGAACAACTCCCAGTCATGGACTGCGTACCGTATCGCGGCGAGCGTGTCGTGGGGCTTCGGGCAGAGCGTTGCCGCCGAGACCGCCCGCCTTGCAAAATCGGAGTAACAGGCTTGCAAAACAGACGGCAGGGGGGAGGCCCAGCACAAGCGCAATAGATTCTTTTGCGGCCCAATTCACTGAGCGTGCACTAAATATTCCTCCGCGCAGGGGAAACTTTCATTTTATTTCCGCGAGCGGGAAAGCTTTTGCGGAGCTTTGGACGCGCCGTCCTGTCGCCGCAGAATCCCTTCCATTGGGTCGCAGAAATTCCATTCTCGGCCTTTTAAATGGAATGCGTTGGTCTCACGGGGGAAGTGCGATTCCCGGCGCTGGTCGCTGACGGGGGCGGCCACTTCGGGGAGAAGTAACAATATTGCACTCCGCAGCTATTAAGAGCTGAGCCCTGCGGGGCTGAGCTTTGCGTCGCACGTGTGATTGGGGGGTGCGCCAATGCCTGCTGCCTTAACTGTCAGTCCCAATCCGTTCGACTATTCGGCGTTCGACGCTGAGACCGCGTCTAATCTTCGTGCACAAGCCAACCGAATAAGAAAGCGTATCGGTAAGGCGACGCAAGATTTGATCGACATTGGTCGCGATCTTCTCGCAGCCAAAAAGCATCTTCTTGATCATGGCGAGTTCATCAAATGGGTTGAATTCGAAGTCGGCATCGTTCGCAGAACAGCGCAAGCTTACATGGCGATCGCCAAGCTCGCGGACGAAAAAGGCGCAGCGATTGCGCTTTTACCGCCGACCACGGCCCATCGGCTCGCCGCCAAGTCCACTCCCTCCGAGGTCGTGAGCGAAGTGGTTGCCAAAGCGCAATCGGGCGACGTGGTCCCGGATCGCAGGGTGTTCGAGATGATCTCGGAGGCCAAGTCGCAAAAGAAGCGAGCCGAGTATCCGGAAGGAGATGGCTTTCATCGAATCGAACAACACCCGCGGTACCGAGGACCGCAGGAGGCACCGCCAGAGGCTGAGCAAGCGCGCCAAGATCGCGAAAAAATGACGGCTGAAGCGGCAGAAATGCTGTTTGCGTCGCTTGGCCCCAAAGGCGTGGAACTCGTGATAAAGGCGTTCGCGGAAGAAGAGTGGCCGTGGGACCTCTTGTCCGAGCTGCGCAAGGGAATTCTCCTGAGAAAAAAGGCTGCCGATGGCGACAACGCCCACTGACTATGAGCGTATCGACGGGATCTCCACGGTTTCGGTAATTCTGCTCGTGGCGGGCGCAACGGAACCGGCACGTCGGCGCGATGGCTTCACCTTGATCGAGGTCTTGGCCGCGCTCGCGATTTCTTCCGTGATCATTGTGGCGACGGCTGCGCTCATTCACACGGTTGCGAGAAATTTTGATCGTGGAACGCGTGGTGTGGACGCGGCCGATCGCCTCGTGCTCGCCGTCGAACGTCTGGCGGCAGATTTTGGTTCGGCCCGCTTCGTTGTATGGACGATGCAGAGCGGTCCCGCGTTGGCCTTTAGAGGCGAGCAGGCAAATGGTGAAAAACCGGGGCGGATTATGTTCGTCAGCGGCGCGGGCATTGGCTCCGCATCGCGCACCGATGAGGTCGTCAGCCTCACAATCGAGCGAGCCGGCGGTGTGACACGCCTGGTGCGCCGCCGTGCAGCATGGACAGGACCGGACATGCTCATCGAGCGCGCATCCATGCGCGACCCGGTGGTTCTCATCGAGGGGAACCTGGACATCTCCTTTTTGTTCGCTCGCCTCGCTGCCGGGGGCGCGCTTGTTTGGAGTCCGACCTGGATCGGTGAGACGACACTGCCACGCTTCGTGCGGCTCAATATGCGTGACCGCGCCACTGGCGCCGACCCTGTTGGCGAAGCGGATTTCATCGTGAGCGCCGATGCTCCCTTGGCCTGCGGGCGTCCGGATGCCGGCCTTGATTGCCTTTCCCGCGCGTTGCCGGTGCTGAAGCCGCCTGCTGTCTCGGTGGGGAGTTCAGGATGACCGACCACGATTCACGACGCGGCATGGTGCTGGTGGTCGTACTGTGGACGATCGCGCTCTGTTCGACACTTGCTATGGCGGCAGCAGTGAGCTTCCGAAGCTTCGTCGGTATCGTCGCAGTCGATCAAGATCGGGTGCGAGGCGACGCGCTGCTCACAGCGGGACTTGAAGTGGCCGCACGCCTGGCCATGGACTGGCCTGACAAGCCGCTGCTCGATCGCGAGACGGCATTTGATCTGTCCACCGGCAGGGTGAGCGTTCAAATCAACGATGAAGGCGGACGCATCGACCTCGGAAAGGCACCAGCTGATTTTCTGGCTCATATGTTGCTTTCGATCGGTGCGCCGCAAGCGGAGGCCGTAGGCGTAGCGCAAGCGATCGTCAGATGGCGCAGCCATGTCCAAGCTCAGTCGGAAAACGCAGCTCCATCACAGGCGCATATCGAGGGGACAAACGATGGATTTTTCGCCGGTGTTGATCAGGTTGCCGAAGTTCCCGGCATGAGGCCCGAATGGGTGGCGGCGATCCGGCCGCTGACGACGGTGTTCGGCGCAGAAACCGTGAATCCGTTGACCGCGCCTGCGGGCGTCATTGCGTCCGTACCGGGCGTCGGCCGCGATCAAGTGGCTGCGTTTCTCGCAGCGCGCCGTAGCTCGCCGAATGACGCGGCTCGGCTCGCCGCAATCTTGGGACCAGGGCAGGGGCTTGTAGCGGCGAAACCGCAGCAGGTCGTCTCGTTAAGGCTCGCCGCGATGCTCACGGACGGTTATAGCGCCGCGGTACATGCCGTCATCGTACTGCTGCCTCACGATCAGCAGCCATTTCGCGTTCTCGCCTGGACGCCCCTTCGT
>JASHXZ010000400.1 GCA_030043285.1 Xanthobacteraceae bacterium
GATCCACGGCTGGCGCTCGTACACCGCGCGACGGATGGCGACGAGATGCATGATCGGAAAAATACGCTCGCGCTCGAACAGTGCGCGCTCCAGTGCGTGATGGTTTGGTAGCAGCCGCACCACGTCGGGATGAACACCAAATGACGGCGGCTTGCGCGAGCCGAGATAAGCGTCGATCTCGCCCGATGCGAGCAGCTCGCCGAGCGGGCGGCCGCTGCGGTTCTGCTCGACGGCAACGGGGCGAAGCAGCGGCAGCGTGTGCGGGTTGCCGTGGCTGCCGCCACTCTCGACTGCGCCCTGCACCCAGTGCACGGCCGATAGGTCGACGCCGAACTGATGCATCAGATGGCCGCGCTGCCAGATCGCGGCGGTCTGGGTGTAGAGCGGCACACCGATGCGCCGGCCGGCCAAATCCTTGGGCGCGCGGATGCCGGCGCGCGCGTTGACGAACATGTAGCCATGCCGGAACACCCGCGACGGAAACACCGGAATGGCGACGAACGGGCTGTTGCCGCGGCCAGCGTGAGCAATAAACTCCGACGCCGACAGTTCGGAGGCATCGAACTCCTCGCCGCCGACCATGCGATCGAAAATCTGCCGGCCTGACGGAAAGACGACGACATTAAGGTCGATGCCCTCGGGCTCGACCTCGCCCGAGCGCAGCGCCTCGATGCGGTCGTATTTGCAGCTCGCGTAGGTCAGCTTGAGGCGAGGCATCTGATGGCTTTCTCCGGGCACTTCTTGCCATAACGATGGGTTGTCCGGCATGGTGCGGCCGCCGCGGCGGCGATCAGGCGACCATGCACGAGACCGATTTTCTCCACGAACATGCGATGACGGACGCCGAGCGCGCCGCCATCGCGGCGACCATTTGGGCGCAGGAGAACGTCGAGTTCAAGACCGTCGGCATCGACATCGGCAGCTCGACCTCGCATCTGTTGTTCGCCAAGGTCGCGCTGCAGCGGCAGTCGCAGGGTCTGTCGAGCCGCTTCGTGGTGATCGGCCGCGAGATCGTATGGCGCTCGCCGATCCTGCTGACGCCGTTTTTGCCGGACGGCACGATCGACGCGCACGCGCTTGGCGCGTTCATCGCGCGCTGCTACGCCGAGGCCGGCTTTGCGCAGAGCGACGTCGACAGCGGCGCCGTCATTCTCACCGGCGAGGCGATCAAGCGCAAAAACGCCCGCGCCATCGACGAGCTGTTCGCCGGGCAAGCCGGCAAATTCGTCTGCGCCACCGCCGGCCACAAGCTCGAATGCCGGCTCGCTGCGCACGGCTCGGGCGCGGTAGCGCTGTCGAAGGCGCGCCAGACGTGCATCCTGCACGCCGACATCGGCGGCGGCACCACCAAGCTGGCGCTAATCGACCGCGGCGTCATCGTCGGCCTCGCGGCGTTCGCGGTCGGCGGCCGTCTGTTAGCAACCGACGCGCACGGCGCCTGGACGCGCATCGACGACTCGGCGCGGCTCCTCGCCGAGGACCTCGGCATCGCGCCGACGCCGCAGGCGCTCGCCAATGCCGCCACGCGCGAGAAAATCGTGCGGCGGCTCGCGGCGGTAGCGGCCGATTACCTATGCGATGTGCCACTCGACAAGCTCGGCGAAGCACTGGCGCTGACCGAGCCGCTGTTGCGCAGTTGCGCACCGAGCGCGATCAGCTGTTCGGGCGGCGTCGCCGAGTACATGTTCGGCCACGAGGCGAGCGAATACGGCGACATCGCCAAGCCGCTTGCCGCCGCGCTCGCGGCGGAATTAAGCCGGCGCAGCGCGTTGCCGCTCATCGATCCCGGCCAACGCATCCGCGCCACCGTGATCGGCGCCTCGCAATTCACTGTCCAGGTCAGCGGCAAGACCATTTATCTGCCCGATCCCTACGTGCTTCCGATACACAACGTGCCGGTGCTGCGCGTCGAACTCGAATCCGCCGACGTCATCGATCCGGCGCGGCTCGCGAACGCCATCAGCGCCCGGCTCGATGAATTCGATCTCGACCGCAATCCGCGGCTCGCCGTCGCGTTCTCCTGGCGTGGCGATCCGGAACACGGCCGGCTCAAAGCCGCAGGCGAAGGCATCGTACGCGCGCTGACACCGCTCGCCGACCGGATCAGGCTCCTCCTCGTGATGATCGACGGCGACGTCGGAAAGACGCTCGGCCGTCTCCTGCACCGCGAACTCGGCTGGCCGGGAAAACTCGTCTGCATCGACGGCATCGAGTTGCAGGACCTCGATTACGTCGATATCGGCGAACTGATCGCGCCGCCCGGCGTGGTGCCGGTGGTGATCAAGTCGCTGCTGTTCGGGTGATCCCCGAGCCGTCATGGCCCGCGCAGGCGGGCCATCCAGTAATCGCTGCACGTCCAAGTTCAACCGCAAGGATTGCGTTTACTGGATCGTCCGCATGCGCGGACGATGACCCTGGGAGAGTCGACGCATCAGACTGAATGTATATTATTGTACGCAAAGCCTCCCGGAGGAACACATGAACGTTCGCGAAGTCCCGCAAGCAACCGCGCAAGCCGCCACGCCGCGCTACGGCGTCGATCCGTATCTCGATTGGCTCAAACGCGAGGGACTGCCGCTCACCGAGGATTACGGCGTCTATCTGTTCGACGTGCCGACCGCGCCGTGGCCGCGCTACGGCGTCAACGGCGCGGCGGTGCATCTCAAGGGCCGCGGCGACTTCGCCAACATGTTTCTCTACGAAATCGCGCCCGGGCGCGCCACGACGCCGCAGCGTCACCTCTACGAAGAAGTCGTCTACGTGCTCGAGGGCCACGGCTCGACCCAGCTCGAATTCGCCGACGGCAGCCGGCGCAGCTTCGAATGGGGCGAGAAAAGCCTGTTCGCCATTCCGCTCAACGCCAAGCACCGCCATTTCAACGGCAGCGGCACCGAGCGCGCGCTGCTGGTCTCGACCACCGACCTGCCGATGGTGATGAACGTCTTCCACAACGAAGCCTTCGTGTTCGACAATGCGTTTGATTTCGCCGAGCGCACCGGCAAAGCCGGATATTTTTCCGGCGAAGGCGACCTGATCACGGTCCGCCAAGGCAACCACATGTGGGAGACCAATTTCGTACCGGACCTCACCGCCATCGAGCTGAAAAGCTGGGGCGACCGCGGCGCCGGCGGCACCAACATCATGTTCGTGCTCGCCGACGGCACCATGCACGCGCACATTTCCGAGATGCCGGTCGGCACCTACAAGAAGGGCCACCGCCACGGCCCGAGCTTTCACGTCATGTGCGTCATCGGGCTCGGCTATTCGCTGTTGTGGTTCGAGGGCGACAAGGACTTTCGCCGCATCGACTGGAAGCACGGCATGGTGCTGGTGCCGGCCGACCGCCAGTTCCACCAGCACTTCAACACCGGGCCGCAGCCGGCACGCTATCTTGCCACCGCGGTCGGCGGCCTGCGCTATCCGACCACATTGGCCAACCGCGTCTCACTGCTCGGCACCGGCGGCGACGACAAGCCGGCGGTGTCGAAGAGCGTGAAAGAGGGCGGCGACCAGATCGAATACGAGGATCAGGACCCGCGCATCCACCGCATCTGGCTCGCCGAGATGCGCAAAAACGCCGCGCCGCCGAAGATGGAGAAGTTCATCGCCACGCCCGAGGACATGAAGGCGCCGGCCTAGCCGTCATTCCGGGGCGCCGCGTAGCGGCGAACCCGGAATCCATAACCCCTGCATAGGAAGACTTCAAAGGCCGTGCCCAACTGAATCGATCGTGATTATGGATTCCGGGCTCGCGCCTGCGGCGCGCCCC
>JASHXZ010000599.1 GCA_030043285.1 Xanthobacteraceae bacterium
ACGCCAAAATTCCCGGCGGCCGGCCGGTCTTTGCCGGCTTCGGGCCGGATGTGACGCCGGAAGACGTTCTCGCGCGGCATGGCCTCGAGCCTGGGCCGCACCGTGAGCTCGATGCGGCAGCCGGGGTGACGCTGGTCATATGGGAGCGCGCGTCATGAGCCTGCGTGCGCCCGGCAGCCAGTCGCGCACCGCGCCAATTGCGGCGCTCGATTATGAAATGGCGCAGGAGCGGGCCAGCGCGCTTGGCCGGCTCGGCCGGGCGCTGGAGGCAGCGCTCGCCGCGCTATGCTCTTATGACAACCGACATGGTGAGCGCGACGCGGCCCGCGTGCAGCTGGTGCAGGACGCGAGCGACGCGCTGTGGTGCTTCATGGTCCAGCGCGAGGCCTGCGGGCTGCGCGATCCGCGCCCGGTGCTCCGCCATTACGGCGTGCCGGCCGAGGTCTACGCCCGGATGGGAGCGTTCGGCCGGCGCTGAGCGGCCTTCGGCACGCTCCAATAAGCCCGCCAAGCGCCCGAAACAGGGGCCCCAGGCAAGGGTTTGTTCACCGTTCCGACGGCATTGTCATTGCAAGTTCAATGGCGTGTTGCGTTCGGAAGTGTGATGCGTACCCTGCCCCTGCTCGATGAACTCGAGGCCGCGCTCGCCTCCGGCAGCAATCCGCGGCGCATCGAAATGCTCACCCGCATCACCGACCTGTTCGTCGGCGGCGCCCCCGTCTATTCCGACACGCAAATCGGCCTGTTCGACGACGTGATGGTGCGCCTCGTGCAAACCATCGAGGCCAAGGCGCGCGCCCGGCTGGCGCACCGGCTGGCGCCGATCGCCAATGCCCCGGCCAGCATCATCCAGATGCTGGCATTCGACGACGATATCGACGTCGCGCACCCGGTGCTCAGCCAATCGGAACGCCTCGGCGAACGCGAACTGGCCGCCAATGCGGCGAGCAAGAGCCAGCAGCACCTCGCCGCCATCGCTCAGCGCAAGTCATTGAGCGAAGCGGTGACCGATGTGCTGGTCGAACGCGGCGACCGCGACGTGGTGCATTCGGTCGTGAAGAACTCCGGCGCCCGGTTTTCCGACGCCGGCTTTCGCATGCTGGTCAAGCGGTCGATCGGCGACGACGCGCTCGCCACCGAGGTTGGCCGCCGCCCCGACATTCCGCGGCCGCATTTTCTGATGCTGCTGGAGAAGGCCTCGAGCGCGGTGCGGGCGCGGCTCGCCGCGGAAAATCCTCTGGCCGGCGCCATCGTCGAGGGCGTGGTCGCCGAGGTCGCGGGCGGCATCCGCAGCGAAGTGCGCAACGCCTCGCCGGATTTTGCCGCCGCGCAGGCCGACGTGGAGCGGCAGAACCGTATCCGCCGCATCGGCGAGGCCGAGATTTACCAATATGCCCGCGACCGCAAATTCGAAGAGACCGCGATCGCGCTGTCGCTGTTGTGCGACACGCCGATCGACGTGGTCGAACGCGCTCTGCTCGATCCAGGTGCCGAGATCGTGCTGATCCTCGCCAAGGTCGCGGATCTGTCCTCGACCACCACTAAGGCGATTCTACTGCTACGCGCCGCCGACCGCGGCATGTCGGCCAACGACCTCGATCAGGCGTTGATGAGCTTCAACCGATTGCAGCCCGAGACCGCGCGGCGCGTGCTCGGCTTCTTCCGCACGCGCGTGAAAAAGCCGGCGGAGCTGGTGGTCCCGCCGGCCCTCGCCGTCAACGGTTGATCCCGGATCGCTTCCGGGCGCCTGCGCCCGAAAGGTCTCAGTAGCCGCAATAGCTCGGATAGAGCGGCTGCGACCAAGCGCCGTTCGGATAACGGTAGTAGCAGGCGCCCCGATACCAGTAATAACCGTTCGGCCGCGCCTGCGCTTGAGCAGCGATGACGGCGCCCGAAGTGCCGCCGACAATGGCGCCCGCCACAGCGCCGCGACGACCACCCAACGCGCCGCCAACAATACCGCCGAGCACACCGCCAACGATGGCGCCGCCGACCGGCGCCGCCGGGTCCGGCGGCGGCGGCGCGTATTGCGCGGCGGCCTGCTCCGGCGCCAGCGCCGTGAGTGCCATCAAACTTGCCCCAACCAAACCCGCAGCAAAGGATCGCTTCATATGGGTTCTCCCTTCCCTCACCTCCGCGCGCCAATCAAGCAGCGCGGTCGTGCCTTGCCGTCAACGGCCTACCAGCCGCAATGACCGAACCGGACGATGAATGCAAGCGGTGGCCAAAATGTGAAGCAGCGCCGCCATTCCGGCCAAATCGAGCCGCTCAGCCGGCAAGATGCGGCAACAGCCGCAGCGCGTTTTCGGAGTCGATCGCGGCCCGGTCGGCGGCGGCGAACTGGTAAGCGGCAAGCCCATCAGCTGCCTCTTTCGCCTCGCGGAACGGAAAGTCCGAGCCGAACATGATCTGCGAAACCGGCACGAGCTTGAGCAACGCCGCGAACTGGCCCGGCTCATTGCCCTGCGCGATCTCGTAGAAGTACTTGCGCACGACCGGCTCGACACCGTCCGGCATGCGCGGATCCTTCCTGACCTGCTGCTCGCGGATGAAGCGGCCGATCAGGAACGGCAGGGTGCCGCCGCTGTGCGACCAGATAAATCTGACATCCGGGCAGGCGAGCGCGGTGCCGGCCTTGCCGAAGATGAGGCTCGCGATGGTGCGCGTGGTGTCGGTGGCGAACTCGATCGAGCTCGGGCCGACGCCGTCGGCGAGGTGGCTGCAGCAAGCCGGATTGAGCGGGTGCGTATAGACCACGGCGCGGCGGCGGCTCAGCTCCTCGAACACCGGCACGAAGGCGGCGTCGCCGAGATACTTGTCGCCGTAGCTGGTGAACAGGCCGATGCCGTCGGCTTTGAGCACATCGAGCGCGTACTCGATCTCGCGCAGGCTGCCGTCGGCGTCGGGCAGCGGAATGGCGGCGAACAGGCCGAAGCGGCCCGGATTGTCGCTGCGCAATTGCGCGCCAGCCTCGTTGCAGGCGCGCGCCAGCGCGCGATCGGCGACGACGTCGCCGAACCAGACGCCGGGCGGCACCAGCGACAACACGGCTTTGCTCACGCCGGCCTTCGCCATGTCGTCGAGGGTCGCCTGCACCGTCCACGGCGGCACCCGGCCGCCGTGCTTGACCACAGCGTCGGCGTGGACTTTCGGGACGTAGTGGTGATGCACGTCGATCCGCGCCGCGGGCGCCGCCCACTGGGCACGCGCCGGCTTGGTCAAGCCAGTCGATGCGCCGAGACCGAGTGCAGCGAGACCGCCGGCGAGAAACTTGCGCCGGCCTGGTTCGCGCGGCAGCGCCGCCGGCCGGCAGCACGCGCAGGCGCGAAAGAGCCCGTGCGATGGGGACTTCTGCGGTATCGCGGTGCTTGCTCCGAACGTGGCGCTCATCCCTCTCCTCGCTTTTTCTGTTCGACGTTGCCAGCCCGCGAGCTTAGCGGCGAGACGCCACGGAGCAAGCGCCAAGCCGGCCGCGCTCTCGGCCTCGCGGCGATGCGCCGCGATCCGCGCCACGAAAAAATGCGGAACGATAGGAAGGTTTAATTGTTTTTCCGCAGAATCTGCTTGACTCCCCACACTCAGCATTTATGTGGGGACCCTGGCCGCTGTTGATCAGTTCGCACTTGAACCAGATCAGTGGCGGCTTTGCTTTCGCGGTGCCGGCTTGCCGGCATCTCAGGTTCTCATCTCTGGTTGGGGAGGACGGCATGAGCCAACGCGCCCTCTTGCGATCGGTGAAGGGCTTGGGGATTCCAAGCACCACCCGAAAGGAAGACAGGAAGGTCAAGCTGAAAGTCGCAGCGCCGCTGCCGGCGGTGCCGACTGAGCAGCCGGCCGATCATTTCGCAGTGCGTAACGGCGTGCGCTGCGCCGGCGTGCATCTGATCGTCGATTTGCGCGGCGCCGAGCGGCTTGACGACATCGACCACATTGAGGCGACGCTGCGGCAGTGCGTTGCCGCGGCGCGCGCGACGCTCCTGCACATTCACCTGCACCACTTCCAGCCGAGCGGCGTGTCCGGCGTGGCGGTCCTGGCGGAGAGCCACATCTCGATCCACACTTGGCCGGAAGCTGGCTACGCGGCGCTCGACGTGTTCATGTGCGGCTCGGCCAATCCGGACGCCTGCATTCCGGTGCTGCGCGGGGCCTTCTCGGCCAAAGAGGTGGTGGTCGACGAGCTGTTGCGCGGCAAACAGGCCTGACCGGCCGCGGCATCGAAAATTGACGCTAGAAGCGGCCGGGGCCAATCCCGGCCGTTTGTCTATGGCAAACGGGAGGGTGTCATGGCGGAAGAGCGCTGGATTGCCGAGACGCTGTTCGACGAACTCGGCTTCCGCATGACTTTCAAGGTCAAGAAGGTGCTCTACGAGGTGCAGACCGAGCACCAGCACCTGGTGCTGTTCGAGCAGCCGTTCTTCGGCAAGATGCTGATGCT
>JASHXZ010000600.1 GCA_030043285.1 Xanthobacteraceae bacterium
AAACACCGACGACCTTGGTCTCGACAGGGCGGGCATCGCCAAGGACGCGCGAGGCTATATCCAGGTCGACGACGAATTGCGGACCAACATTGCCGGTATCTGGGCGATGGGGGACTGCAATGGTCGCAGTGCGTTCACGCATACGTCGTGGGACGATTTCGAGATCGTGGCGGCGAATCTTCTCGACAACGATCGCCGACGCGTGAGCGACCGCATCACGGCCTACGCGCTCTACACCGATCCGCCGCTTGGCCGCGCCGGCATGACGGAAACGGAAGTGCGCAAGACCGGCAAGCCCGCGCTGATCTCGACCATCGCAATGCGCGACGTCATGCGCGCGTATGAGAAAGGCGAGACCAAGGGCTTCATGAAAATCCTCGTGGATCGCGACAGCAAACGAATACTGGGCGCCTGCTTCCTCGGACTGGAAGGTGATGAGGTCATCCACTGCGTACTCGATATCATGTACGCCAAGGCGCCCTATACGGTGATGCAACGCGCGATGCACATTCATCCCACAGTGTCGGAGTTCATTCCGACCATGCTGGACGGCCTCAAGCCGTTGCGATGATCGGGGATGCCATGACGCAAGCAATGACTTCATCGGACGCAAACATTCGCGCGGCTCTGGACCGCCACTGGGCGGCCTCCGATGCCAACGATTTCGATACCGAACATCAAATTTATCGGCCAGACGCGGTGCTCGAGTATCCGCAATCGGGCGAGCGGATTCGCGGCCGCGAGGCAATTCAGGCGTCGCGGATGGCGCAGCCGAACTACAAGCGGTTTTCAGTGCGGCGGATTATCGGCGCTGCCAATCTGTGGGTGACCGAATTCGTCCTCACTTACGATGGGCAGCCGTCGTACACGGTCAGCATCATGGAATTTGTGGACGATCAGGTTCTCCGTGAGACCCAATATTTCGGTGACCCGTTTGCGCCTGGACCATCTCGGGCCCAATGGGTCGAGCGAATGTAATGGCCGATCGAAGGTGAGGGAGGCGGCCGCGGCTAGTTCGCGAAGCGGAAGTGCATGACGTCGCCGTCCTGCACCACGTAGTCCTTGCCTTCGAGCCGCATCTTGCCGGCATCGCGCGCGCCGGCCTCGCCGCCGCAGGCGACGTAATCGTCGTACGCGATGGTCTCGGCGCGGATAAAGCCGCGCTCGAAATCGGTATGGATGACGCCGGCGGCCTGCGGCGCCTTGGTGCTGCGCGTCACCGTCCAGGCGCGGGACTCCTTTGGGCCGGCGGTGAAGAAGGTGACGAGGTCGAGGAGCGCATAGCCGGCGCGGATCAGCCGGTCGAGCCCGGCTTCGGCAAGGCCGATGGCGGCGAGATAGTCGGTGCGCTCGTCGCGGCCCAACAGCGCGATCTCCGCCTCGATCTTCGCCGAGATCGCAATCGCCGCCGCGCCCTCGGCCGCGGCGCGCTGCTCGACCGCGCGCGAAAAGGCGTTGCCGTCAGCGGCGGCGCCTTCATCGACGTTGCAGACGTAGAGCACCGGCGAAGCAGTCAATAGGCCGAGCATGTGGAACGGCTTTTCCTCTTCGGGCTTGCGTTCGGTGAGCCGCGCCGGCTTGCCGTCGCGCAGTTGCGCGAGCGCGCGATGGATGAGGTCGAGCGTTTCCTTGGCCTCTTTGGCGTCCTTGTCGGTGCCGCGCGCCTTGCGCTCGAGGCCGTCGGCGCGCCGCTCCAAACTGTCGAGGTCGGCCAGCATCAGCTCGGTCTCGACCGTCTCGATGTCGGCGATCGGATCGATGCGGCCTTCGACGTGCGTTACATCGCCATCTTCGAAGCAGCGCACCACGTGGGCAATGGCGTCGACCTCGCGGATGTTGGCGAGGAACTGATTGCCGAGGCCTTCGCCCTTGGAGGCGCCGCGCACCAGGCCGGCGATGTCGACGAAGTTCAGGCGGGTCGGCACGATGGTGGCGGATTTGGCGAGCGCGGCCAGTGTCGTCAGCCGCGCGTCGGGCACTGCGACTTCGCCGACATTGGGCTCGATGGTGCAGAATGGATAATTCGCCGCCTGCGCCGCCGCGGTTTCGGTCAGCGCATTGAACAGCGTCGACTTGCCGACATTCGGCAAGCCGATGATGCCGCATTTGAATCCCATGATGACTCAGGTCGTTTTTGTTGAACTTGCTTTGTCTGTTGAGCTGTCGTTGTCGCCGCCATTGCCAAACCCGGCGGCCACCATCGCAAGATGAATCTTGTTCTGGAATGTCGCATCGGCGCCGCGGGCGAGCAGCTCGGCATTTTCCGCGACGTTGTCCACCATCGCTTCGACCCACGGCCGCTCGGCCTTGGCGAAATCGTTCAACACGTAGGCCTGGACCAGATCCTTGTTGCCGGGATGGCCGACGCCGACGCGCACGCGCCGATAATCGTTGCCGATGTGCTCCGAGATCGAGCGCAGCCCATTGTGCCCGGCGATGCCGCCGCCGGCCTTCACCCGCAGCTTGCCGGGCGGCAAATCGATCTCGTCGTGAAAGACGATCACCTCGCCGAGCGGGATTTTGTAGAAGTGCGTCGCCTCGGCGACGGCGCGGCCGGAATCGTTCATGAAAGTCCCGGGCAGCAGCAGCAGTGCGCGCTCCCCGCCAATCGGTCCCTCGCAGGCGACCCCCTGAAAACGCCGGCGCCACGGTCCGATGCCGTGGCGCTTGGCGATCGCCTGCACCGCCATGAAGCCGACATTGTGCCGGTTGCCGGCATAGCGAGCCCCTGGATTGCCCAAGCCCACCAGGAGCAGCATCGGCGTCGTCCCGCGGGCAAAACCCTCACTTCTTCTCTGGGGCAGCCGCAG
>JASHXZ010000601.1 GCA_030043285.1 Xanthobacteraceae bacterium
GCAGCTGTCGCCGATCATTCCGTTCATCTTCACGGCGCCGTTTTACTTTCTTGGCAAGATCGAGCTCGGCGTCATGACGCAAACGGCGCAGGCGTTCGGCCAAGTATCGAATTCGCTGACCTTCTTCGTCAATTATTATACTTATCTGGCGGGCTTCAAATCGGTGGTCGATCGTCTCAACTCGTTCGACGTCGCGATCGACGAAGCCCAGGCGCTGGTCGACGCCGGTCCGGCACGCGTGGCCAGCTCCGGCGGCGACATCGTGCTCGACGATCTCGACCTGGCGCTGCCGGACGGCCGACACATTGCCGACACCAAGCATCTCGATTTCATCCCCGGCCAGAGCGTCGTCGTGTCGGGTCCGTCTGGCTCGGGCAAGTCCACGCTGTTCCGCGCCATATCGGGGCTTTGGCCTTACGGCGGCGGGCGCATCAAGCGGCCGGAGCGCGCCAACGTCATGGTGATCCCGTCAAAGCCGTACATTCCGATCGGCACCTTGCGGGCTGCCGTCACCTATCCGGCGGTGCCCGGCACCTACCGCGACGATGAGATTGGCGCCGCGCTCGCCAATGCGCATCTCGGCGCGCTCGCCGGCAAACTCGACCAAGAGGACGTCTGGTCGCAGCGGCTGTCGAGCGGCGAGCAGCAGCGGCTGGCTCTGGCCCGCGCGCTGCTGCGGCGTCCGGACTGGCTGCTGCTGGATGAATCGACCTGCGCGGTCCAGGAAGAGCTGGAATGCGACCTTTACGCCATGCTGGCCAAGCAGCTGCCGAAGACCACGATCATATCCATCGGTCATCGCTCGACATTGGTTCCGCTGCACGGCAGGCACCTGGAAATGTCGCAAGAGGGCGATCACTTCACGCTGCGTGAGGCCGCCAAGGCGGATGCGGCGGAGTAGGGCCCGCGCCGCGCTGATCTAAAGCCGAATCGTGCCGGCCTGGATGCGCTCGTAGAGCTTGTGGTCGAGCGCAACGAATGCTTGCCGCGCCGGATCGTCGAAGTAGATGGTATCATCGCTTGCCGCGGGATCGTAACCCTGGCGCGCCAGCTCGGCGGCCTTGTGCTTGAACGTGGCGGTAGTCTCGATACGGTCCTTGATGCGCAGGAACAGCGGCCGCGCGTAGGCCGGCAAGCGGTGCGCGAGGTGTTTGCGCAACGCGGCTAAATCCAACGCGCCTGAAGGGACCAGCGTTGCCATGCCGGCTGCGCCTTCACAGCCTGGAATCGCAACACCGTAAACCGTGGTTTCCAGGATGCCGGGAAACGCGGCGATCGCAGCGGCGATCTCGGAGGTCGCCACGTTCTCGCCCTTCCAGCGAAAGGTGTCGCCGATTCGGTCGACAAAATAGAAGAAGCCGCTCTCGTCCTTGCGCATCAGATCGCCGGTGCGATACCAGGCATCGCCCGGCGTGAACACGTTGCGCAGGATTTTGCGCGCGGTGTCGTGCGCGCTGGTATAGCCCTCGAAAGCGGCGCCGGATTTTTGGACCGCACCGTCGCCGATGCGTCCGATCGCCTCGCCGCTCTCGCCGGCTGCGCAGCGGATGCAGAAACCTGCCGCATCGCGCGACGGTTCGCCGGTCGTGTGATCGAATTTCACCAGCGCCAGCGGAAAGCGATGCGCCAAGAACGAGGGCAAGCGACCGATCGCGCCGACCTCGCCTTCGACATTGTAGAGCGAAACATTGCCTTCGGTCGCGGCATAAAACTCCAGAATGCGCGGAATCGCAAAGCGCTCGGCAAAGCGCGGCCAAACGTCGGCGCGCAAGCCATTGCCGCAGGCGATGCGCAAACGATGCTCGCGCTCGCGCGGATGCGGGGGCGCGCTCGTCAGATAACGGCAAAGCTCGCCGATATATTGAAACAACGTGCAGTCCCAATCGCACACGTCGTCCCAGAAATTTTTTGCCGAAAATTTGTCGCGGACCACCACCGAGCCGCCGTTGACCAGCAGCGCGCCCGTCGCCACCACGCCGCCGATCGAGTGATAGAGCGGCAGGCAATCGTACATGCGGTCGTCGGCACTCGTATTCATCAACCCGGCGAACCAGAAACTCCATTGCAGCAGCCGGCGATGGCTGACATTGGCGGCCTTCGGCAGACCGGTCGTGCCGGAGGTGTAAATCGCCAGCGCGCGGTCGGCGATGCTGGTGCCGCGGCGCTCCTCGGCTGTGAGCGGCGACGCGGCAAACCGTTCGACCTCGCGATCGATGCGGGCCAACGCATCCTCGTCGCCACCGTGGATCCAGATTCGCGGCTCGCCCGTGATGTGCTCCGCAGCGGAGCGGTGCGCGTCCATTAACTCAGCGGCGATGATCACATGCCGTGGCGCGACGACGTCAATGCAGTGCGCCAGCGCTGCCGCGCGCAAATTGCTGTTGAGCAGCGCGACAACGCCGCCGACGCTGGTGATGCCGAGCCAGATCGCCATGTATTCGGGCCGGTTCGGCATCAACAGCCCGACCGTTTCGCCCTTGCCGACGCCGTGGGCCAGCGCCCAGCGCGCGTAGCGGTTGGCCCGTTCGGTGAGGCCGCGATAGGTCAGGCACTCGCCGGCTGACAGCAGCGCGGGCGCCTCGCCGCGGCTCTGCGCGACCTCCTCGATGACGCGCGGCAACAGCCGCTGCGGCTGGCGCGCGATTGGTGCTGTCGCCTCGAGCGCGCGGACCCAGTCGCGCAGCGCGGTCTCGCTGCCGCGTGCCGATCGTTGCCTGGGTTCGAGGTCGATGAGAGCCATTGCCCGATGATCGCCTAATACCGTTACTCTTCCGGTCCGCGTTTATCTAAAATTTGAACGATCATGGTGGTTCTGCCGGCTTTTTCGGCGATTGCGCGGCCGCGCTTTCGGCGCATGGCAAACAGTTAAGGTTATTCTTTTCAATTTATTGCGCTCGCGTTGTTCGGCTCGCCGGCGACGGATAAGAAACCTACATTGCTTACAATTGCGCTCGTTTCGACCAAGCGGTGGGAGAACATGAGACGCGAAACCATTGCCATTCACGGCGGCTACGAAACCGATCCAACCACCAAGTCGGTGGCGGTGCCGATCTATCAGACCGTGGCCTACGAGTTCGACAGCGCCGATCACGGCGCCGCCTTGTTCAATCTCGAAGCGCCCGGCTACCGCTATAGCCGCATCTCCAATCCGACCGTGCAGGTCTTGGAGCGTCGCGTCGCCGCGCTCGAAGGCGGCATCGACGCGCTGTGCGTGAGCAGCGGCCAGGCCGCGCTCAATTACGCGATGCTCAACCTGACGCAGATGGGCAGCAACATCGTCTCGGTGCCGCAGCTTTACGGCACCACCTATACGCTGTTCGCCCACATCCTGCCGGGGCAGGGCATTGTGGTGCGCTTTGCCGAATCCGATCAGCCCGCCGACATCGAGAAGCTGATCGACGACAACACCCGCGCCATCTTCTGCGAGAGCGTCGGCAATCCGGCCGGCAATATCTGCGACATCGAGGCGCTGGCGGCGGTTGGCGCCCGCCACGGCGTGCCGCTCGTTGTCGACAACACCGTGGCGACGCCACTGTTGCTGCGGCCGATCGAATATGGCGCCGACGTCGTGGTGCACTCGTTGACCAAATTTTTGGGCGGCCATGGCACCACGCTTGGCGGCGCCATCGTGGATTCCGGCCGCTTCGACTGGAAGGCGCGGGCGCGGCGCTTTCCGATGTTTTCCGAGCCGGACGCCTCCTATCACGGCCTCGTCTACGCCGAGCATTTCGGCGCCGGCGCCTATATCGCGCGCTGCCGCAGCGTCTATCAGCGCACCACCGGCGCGGTGATCTCCCCGCTCTCGGCGTTCCTGCTGCTGCAGGGCATCGAGACCGTGGCGCTGCGCGTCGAGCGCCACGTCGCCAATGCGCGCCGCGTCGCCGAGTTTTTGCGCGCCGATCCGCGCGTCGGTTGGGTCAATTATGCCGGCTTCGCCGACAGCCCGTATCACGCGCTGACGCAAAAATATTTCGGCGGCC
>JASHXZ010000602.1 GCA_030043285.1 Xanthobacteraceae bacterium
TTGATAACGGCTGGCCTTCTGAACAAGCAGATCGCCGCCGAGGTTGGCCTGAGCGAAGTGACGGTGAAGGTTCATCGCCATAAGCTGATGGCCAAGCTGAATGCGAGGAGGTTGCCCGATCTGGTCAGGATGGCCGACGAGCTGGGCATCAAGCGCTGAGTCCTGGTTCTAGCTTTTTTGCTATTAAGCGCCACTCCCAATTTATTTGCATTTCCTTCACGCCTCACGCGTCCGCTTAGCGCGTTGCCGAACGCATCAAGCCAATAAGGCATTGGGTCGTCAGTGGGGAAACTTGCCTCACGTGCCAAGTCCATAGCCTGAGCCAACAAACTGCAGCAACAATGCATCGGCGCTACGGACATCCGACAGGCACGGAGAGCGATCTACAACCATCATGATGGGAGTTCGCACCATGAGAACGATTTCGAGAACTGTGAAAGCCTGGAAGTTGACGCCTGCATTGTTGGTGGCGGCAAGCTTGGCTATCGGAACGCTTGCCGCCGCTACGCCAGCCGATGCGCAATGGGGCTGGCGCGGCGGATGGGGCGGCTGGCGCGGCGGATGGGGCGGTTGGCGCGGTGGATGGGGCGGTTGGGGCTGGCGCGGCGGTTGGGGCGGCTGGCGCGGCGCTGGTCTTGGTGTTGGTCTTGGCTATGGGCTCTACGGACTTGCAGGCCCGTACTACGGCTACGGTTACGGCTATGGAAGCCCGTATGGCTACGGCTACACCGGCCTCTACAGCTATGCTCCGGTGTACTACGACTCCTACTACGACGCCGACTGGTGATAACACGAAGCGGGCCTTGGTCCGCGCGCCGCCATCCGCCCGGTTGGTCGCGCGCGGATCACCCTGCCCCGAGGCCAAAAGCCCTTTCGAGGCAACCACTCAGGGCGCTTTCACACCATGGCTTTGTCAGATACGCCATGGCGCCGGCTCGTAACACGCGATTTCGGATCTGCTCGTCGCAATATCCGGTCACGAAAATGATCGGGATGCGATAGCCCTCGGCCATCAACCGATCCTGCAATTCGGGTCCCTTCATGCCGGGCAACTGTACGTCCACGATCAGACAGGCAGTTTCCCGCGCGGCATTGGCTGACAAGTACTCTTCGGCCGTACAAAACGTGGCGCAATTGTAACCGCAAGATTCAAGGTAACAATTCACGCCTTCGCGGCTCCAGTGATCGTCGTCGATAATGGAGACAAGCGGCGACTTTTTGTTGCCTTCGAGGCCGCAACCCCGGTCAGATTGATCGATAGCGCGCACCACTTGCGATGAATCGTTTAGTGCTGAGCGCACATTGCGCGCAGCGGACCTGCCTAACCGCCGAGCTTTGATGTTCTTTGCTGCGTTTGGGTCGACGTGCGAACGGATGGCGTGCACCACGAAACAGCCCCCCGACACCGTATGAGCGAGACCGAGAGAACTATCATCAAAACTGCGTAAAGCGATCCGACAAAAGCGAGTAACCACAGGATCAAAAGATAGGCCGAATATACCAAAGGGTATATTGTGGACATTGTCGGCGGGCGCAAAACGTGAATCTGTCACTTTTTCGCCGCTACTGACGGTCGCTTATATCATGGTCGCATTTCTTGCTGGGGCCCCATGGACCTATCAGTCAAGCTTCGGAATCGGTCTCTTGATGAAGCCCGTTTGCGCCAAGATGTGACGGTGGCTGACGCCCCCGGACGCGAAACCGGGACGTTAGCCCACGATTTCCCGGTAATCATCACGGCCATGCCGATAAACGCGGCACAGCGCGGAATGGCGCTGGGTGTCGTCATTCTGCTGTTCGTTGTCAGCGTCGTGGTCGCGCCTTTCGCGAATGTGCCTGCGGTCCGCGTTGACGCTTTTATTCCTGTCCTGCAGACAGTCGCCTGCCTGGTCGACCTCATGACGGCGGGTCTATTGTTCTCGCAGTATTCGGTTCGGCCGCTGCGTGCCGGGCTAGCCATCGCTGCCGGATACCTATTGAGCGGCCTATTCGCGTTTGCACAAACACTTGCTTTCCCCGGCGCCTATTCCGCGATGGGCCTGTTCGGTGACGGCCGCAACACCGCTGGCTGGCTCTTTGTTCTTTGGCAAACCGCGTTTCCAGTGGCGGTACTGATCTACGCGCTGTCGAAAGACCGCGAGGAAACGTCCGCCGACCCCGCGAGGTCGCCGATCACAACGATTGCGGCGACTGTCGGCGGAGTGCTTGCAGCCACGGCAGCGCTCACCTTCATCGCATCGGCCGTTCCGGCGTTCCTGCCGGCCCTTTACCACGATACCACCCAGCAGACCGCATGGGCCAACGCCGCCAACGTCTACCTGTGGCTCCTGAACAACGTTGCGCTGGTGACTCTGTTCTTGCGCCGGCGCACCATCCTGGATTTGTGGCTGATAGTGACGTTGTTCGCGTGGTGGCCGAACTTTTTGGTAGCGACCTTCTTCACGGTGGTGCGATTCAGCGTCGGCTGGTATGTCTCGCGCTGCTTTGCGGTGGTCGCCAGCTCCATGCTGCTGCTAGTTCTGCTCACCGAAATGACGAAGCTCTACGCTCGCCTTGTCGGTTCCATTCTCTTGTTGCGACGTGAGCGCACCGGCCGGCTGGCGACGGTGGAAGCGGCGACGGCGGCGATCGCCCACGAAATCAGGCAGCCACTGGCGGGAATCTCCTCGCTGGGCTCGGCGGGCTTGAGGTGGCTGAACAGAACGCCGGCGGACCTCGAAAAAGCGAGATTATGCTTTGCGTCCATTCTGGACGCGATGCAACGCGCCGAGCAGATCATTTCCAGCGTCCGCGGTCTGTTCAAGAGAATGCCGAACCACCGGACAATGGTTCAGCTCAATGACGTCAGCCGCCTGGTGATGAAGCTCGAGCGGCACGATCTGCTGAGCGGCGGGATAGCAGTGACAACCGATTATCAGGAGAACTTGCCGCTGATACAGGGCGATCCTACGCAGCTCCAGCAAGTCATCTTGAACTTGGTCAAGAACGCCATCGACGCAATGCAGGGCCGTCCTCTCGGCGAAAGGCGGCTGCGGATCGCAACCGGCTCCGACCGGCAATCGGCCGTCTTGTTCTACATCCGCGATTCCGGGCCGGGAGTCACTGCCGAGAACTACGAACGCATATTCAATCCGTTTTTCACGACGAAATCGACCGGCATGGGGCTGGGTCTGTCCATCTGCAGGACGATCATCGAAGAGCACGGAGGCACGCTGCGGCTCATCAAAAGTGGACCTGGCGGCTCGACGTTTGAGACCTCGCTGCCGATTGCCGATTCGCAACAGGTTGCCGAGAACGCGCAAGCAGCAACCACAGGACATCGGCCGGTACCGCCGCTCGTTCCGGAATAGCCGCACGCCGAGGGCATATTCCGGCCCTTGGGCGGCGCGCACGAAGGCAACTCGCCTGCATGTAGCCTCGAATGGCGCCGCGCTCTCAACCGCTGACAGCTTTGACAAGGCAGCCGATCAGGGCGCTTTCGTCGCACGGCTTGGTCAAATATCCGAGCGCTCCCGCGTCGATGACGCGATTTCGGACTCGTTCGTCAAACAACGCCGTAACAAACACAATCGGGGTCCGGCCCCCGCCGGCCATCAAATGAGCCTGGAGATCCGGTCCGCTCATGCCGGGCAGATGAACGTCGAGAATCAAACATGCGGTATGAAGCTTCGACTCCGATCCGAGGTATTCTTCGGCTGACGTGAACGTCGCGGAACTGTAGCCCAGCGATGCAATCAAGGCATTGATGCCCTCACGGGCACATCGGTCATCGTCGATGATCGCGATCAGCCCGTTGCGGACGCCGCCTGACTTGCCGTCCGACTGATACGAAGCCGGCACTTCAACAGAGACCGCAGGGCCAGCCGTTTTCACCAGCTCTCGAGTTCCCACCGCATTATGAAGAAACGCGTCTACGTGCAGGTTTGTGTTTTGGTGCAGGGCAGCCTCCCTGAATAAGAGCGAATCGTAACGCACTCCAATGCGTGGTCTACTGCGATAAGCGACAGCCGGATTGCGAATACGAGACGCCGCCCAAATCCCTCGCGAAGTCTCGGCCGCCGATACGCTGCGATTAATGACCAACAACCAAAGCGTGTTCAAAGCCCAACGCGCTCAGAGCTGCAGCTTCGGCGGCGAAGCAATCAACACAGGATAATCTCAAACGACGCTGTTCGGTTCCGCAGAACGGTTCTCAGATCGGCAGACCTGGCTTGATGATCTTTCTCTGCGTCCGCCTTCGTCGCATCAGCCGGACGATCTTCCGGCGCTTCTTGCTCTAGGCCGATCTATTAAAGGCGGGAGCCCG
>JASHXZ010000126.1 GCA_030043285.1 Xanthobacteraceae bacterium
CACATGATCCGGAAATTCCACGTTCTCTATGTCGGCCAGATTGACCTCGACAATGTCGGGCTCGACGGCACGCCCGCCAACGACCGGCGCTATTCGGACGAGCGGCTGCGCGAGGCCTTCTTCACCGCGCGCGACGTGGCCCAGCTCATGGACGAGCTCGGCTTCGACGTGCTGTGGACCGCCGAGCATCATTTCCAGCGCGAAGGCTACGAGGTCTTTCCCAACCTGATCCAGCTCGGCCTGTGGCTCGCCACCCAGACCAAGCGCCTGAAGTTCGGCTGCGCCTTTAACATCCTGCCGATGTGGCACCCGATCCGGCTGGCCGAGGACTACGCCATGGCCGACATCGTCACCGACGGCCGCGTCATCATGGGCGTCGGTCGCGGTTATCACACCCGCGAGGTCGAGAGCTTCGGCGCGCCGCTCCTCGACGCCAACAAGAACCGCGAGCTGTTCGAGGAGCAGTTGCAGCTGATGCTGGCCTGCTTCAACCAGCAAACCTTCCATCACAAGGGCAAATTCTACGAGTGCCCGCCGCCGGTCGAGTATCGCGGCTATAAGCTCGCCGACCTCACCATGGTGCCGCGGCCGAAGCACTTGCCGGTCGAGATCTGGATGCCGATCGCCAGCGGCAAGACCATCGAGCTGATGGCGCAAAACGGGCTCAAAGCCATGGTGACGCTCAACGGCGAAAAAATCCTCGACGATGTCATTCGTGCCTATCATGCGGCCTGCCTCAAGCACGGCTGGCAAAAGCAGCTCGGCGAGGACGTGATCTGGGGTGCCGGCGTCTATTTGGCCGACAGCGAGGCTGCGGCGATCCGCGCGCTCGAGCCGGCCCACGACGAGCGCTTCAAGTGGTTCGCGCCGTTCGGCTTCGTGCGCTATGCCGACGAGCATGGTCGCACCTGGGGCTCGCCGGGCGCGCCCACCAGCGTGCCCAAGCTCGCCGACGGCGTGAAGCAGAAAGCGTGGTTCTGCGGCCCGCCCAAGGAGGTGATCGAGGGCATCAAGTCGATCGAAGCCAAATATCCGGGGCTCGAGCATTTCATGATCCACTGGGCCGAAGGTCTCAGCCCCGAGGAGTTCAAGGAACAGCTGCGCTGGTTCGCCAAGGACGTGATGCCGGCATTCAAGCGGGTGTGACGCGAATGCCTCTTGCTCCCGTGCTCGAAGCCCACGGCGCCCGCATTCCGGCGATCGGTTTCGGCACCTCCGGGCTCGGCGACGTGCGCGCCGAGCACGTCGCTGCGGCCCTCAAAGCCGGCTATCGCCATATCGACACCGCCCGCAAATACGGCACCGAGCGCGTGGTCGGCGAAGGCATGCGGGCGTCCGGAGTGCCGCGCCAAGACGTCTTTCTGTGCACCAAGGTCTCGCATGAAAATCTGCACGCCGCCGACTTCGCCCGCTCGGTCGAGGCGAGCCTCGCCGCGCTCGGCGTCGATTACGTCGATCTCCTGTTGGTGCATTGGCCGCAGAAGAGCACGCCGCTCGCCGAAACCATGGGTGCGCTCGCCAAGGCGAAGCGCCAAGGGCTGACCCGGCACATCGGCGTTGCCAATTTCAACATCGCCATGATGGACGACGCGATCCGCCTGTGTCCCGAGCCGCTCGTCACCTTGCAGGCGGAGTGTCATCCCTATGTCGATCAGCGCAAGGTCATCGCCGCGTGCCGTGCGCGCGGCCTGGTGCTCACCGCCTATTGCCCTTTGGCGCGGGGCCGGCTGCAGGGCGATCCGATCCTGGCCGAAATCGCGCAGCGAACCGGCAAGACGTTTGCGCAGGTCGCGCTGCGCTGGCTGGTGCAGCAAGAGGTCATTGCCGCGATCCCCCGTTCCTCCAACGCCGCGCGGATCGCGCAGAACATCGGTGTGTTCGACTTCGAGCTGAGCGAGGAGGACATGCGCCGCATCGCCGGCTTGGCGCGGCCGGATGGGCGGATTGCCAATCCGGCCGGACGTGCGCCGGTCTGGGACGCATAGCTGTCGTCCGGTAGCGGGCTACTTTGACTGTGGCGATTATCGTCCGAGGGGCGGAATATGAGGCGGCGCGCCACCGCCGCCACCCACAAAGCCGAAAACAGTCAATAAGGTGCAAAAGACCCCTGTCAGCATGAACGCGAAGACGATCTTAGTGGCGACTTCCGTTTTCTCCAGCCTCGACGAAATGAGAACAACAACTATTGCAGCAAAGAAACTACCGATGCTTACCCAAGCACAGGATTCAATAATGACGCTATCGGAGTCCCGTATCCCCCATAATATCACAAGCAGGTATATCAAAATAACGATGCTGCCGATAACTTTTCTCATGCGGTCGCCTTCCGCTGCTCTTTCGCTTCCCAACATCCCAGAACGTCTATAATATCGCTGATCTCCCAAAGCCTGTCAGTAACTTTGGCGGCGATTGCTGGCGTAGTACGCGGCGTTTTCCGTCATCCACGGTCTAAGGCTCCTCGCCCAGGCAAGCTCCGGCAGATCAGCAGGGAGAAACCGATGTCCAGCGCGCCCAAATACTTCATGTACTTCCCCGGCAATTACCGCTGGTCGGCGGCGTTCGTGAACATGCTCGGCACCGCGCCTTCAGGCGGCGTCGATATCAGCGAATTGCACGCGATCGGGCGGCTGCTCGACGGCAAGAGCGGCGACGACGACGAGGCCTGGTTCGACGCGTGCGTCAAAGTCGCGGATCGGGTGCGCGGCCATGGCGATGATTTCCGCGCCGGCGGACATTCAACCTCGGCGTCTTCGTTCTATCTGCGCGCCTGCCATTATTATCAGATGGGCGAGCGCTTCCGCACGCCGAAGGACGCGCGTGCGCTCGATGCCTATCGCGCCGCCGTCGACTGCTTCCATCGCTTCATCGCGCTCTCCGGCAGCACGATCGAGATTGTCGATGTGCCGTTCGAGGGCGGTGCGCTGCCGGGCTATTTCGTGCCGGCACAGAATCCACGGCACGGCCGCGCGCCGTGCGTGGTGTTTTTCGATGGCCTCGACGTGACCAAGGAAATCCAGTTCCTGCGCGGCGTGCCCGATCTGGTGCGGCGCGGCATCTCGGTCCTGGTGATGGACGGGCCCGGCACCGGCGAGGCCATCCGCTTCCGCGGCATGGCGCTGCGCCACGATTATGAAAAAGCCGGCAGCGCCTGCATCGATTACCTGGAGCAGCGCGAAGACGTGGATGCCAAGCGCATCGGCATCATCGCCATCAGTCTCGGCGGCTATTACGCGCCGCGCTGTGCCGCGCTCGATCAGCGCTTTGCCGCATGCATCGCCTGGGGCGCGATCTGGGATTATCACACGAC
>JASHXZ010000127.1 GCA_030043285.1 Xanthobacteraceae bacterium
TCGCCGGCGAGCGGCAATACGGACGCGTTGGCGAATTGGAACAGGAACAGGCAGGCGGCAAAGATCAGCAAGCGGTGATTGCCAAAAAGGCTCGACCGCGACGCTCTTGGCGGCGGTGTCGGGACGTGGTGACCGGGCTGCCCACAAGAGCGGCCGAAGTGGATATCGGCGGACCGCACCCGGGTTACGGCTAAAAGCAACGGGACCGCCAGCGCGGCCGACACGAAAAATATGGCGCGATAGGAGAAAAAATAACCGACGGCGCCCATCAATGCCGTAACGATCAAAGCTCCGACCGAGGCAAAGCGCTGATTGCGCCCCAGCCTTTCAGCGAGGGCCGCGTGGCCGACGAGGCCTAGGCTTACCGCCGCAACGGCTGGTCCAAGGATGCTCCCCGTCAACCCCTGCAGCACCGAAGCGGTGAAGACCACGGGAAGCATCGGCCACAGCGCCATCGCGAGCGCACTGACGGCGACCATGATGACGCCAAGCGCGATCAGAAACCGCTTCGAGCGGCTGACGTCGAGCAATTCACCGCCGGGCAATTGGCTCAGCAGGCCGGCAAGGCCGCCAACACTCAGCACGAATCCGATGTCCTGCTGTGTCCATTTCGCATCAGCCAGCAGTACGGCGACAAACGGGCCGAACCCCGCCTGCATCCCGGCGAGGAAAAAATTGACCCAGTCGAGGCCCCTCAGACTAGGGCCGGACGGCGCCGGGTCTATCGCGTCGGATGCTATCGCCGTGATGGCCATGGCGTCGACAATGCCTGTTCGGACGCTCAATCGCGATCTGCGGTCGCCTTGCCAAGGCCACCACACCGCGGATCATGGCCGCGGATTGCGTCTTCTGCACACGTTCGGTGGACTGTCTACCGCCTCGATACAAGGAACCCGCGGCCTGCATCGTTGGTTCCTTGTCGCCGGCCGCACCTTGGCGAGCTCAATGCCGTCGCCGGCGATGCTTTGCCTTCACCTATCCTTAATTCCCCGTTCACCCTTTAAGTTTACCGGGCACTTATGCTGACCTGCAACCCTTCGTAATAATAAAGGAAGGTGCAACGAGTCGAAATCAGGTTCAGCCCACACGATGAAATAGAACTATCTTCGCAGCGGGAAACGCGATGTCAGAACCTCACCGAGTGTCGGGCTCAATCGCGATTGCACCCTCTACACCGCTGATGACCCAGCGCTTCGCGCTGACCGTCTTTTCAACGACATTCTTTCTTTCAGCGCTGCTCCTTTTCACCCTTCAGCCGATGTTCGCCAAAATGGTGCTGCCACGGCTCGGCGGCTCTCCGTCGGTGTGGTCGATTGCGATGGTGATGTTTCAGACTTTCCTGTTCGCCGGCTATCTCTATGCCCATTTGATCGCAAGACACTTGAGAACTGGTTCAGCAGCAATACTTCACCTTGCATTCCTTGGGCTTGCCGGGCTCACACTGCCACTAGGCATCGCTGCCGGCTACACCACGCCGCCGACACAAGGCCTCATGCTTTGGACGGCCGCGCTGTTCGCCTCATCCGTCGGCATCCCCTTCATTGCGTTGTCGGCGACCGCGCCTCTCTTGCAGCATTGGTTCCTCGCCACAGGTCATCCGCAAGCCAACAACCCTTACGTTTTCTACGCGACATCCAACCTCGGTTCGTTTTCCGCACTGTTGCTGTACCCGTTTGTGGTCGAGCCAAACTTCGCAATTTCGACGCAGACGCTGCTCTGGTCTGTGGGCTTTTCAGTGCTGGCCTTATGCGTCGGCACCGCGGCCTGTCTTACCGCTGGCGCGAAGGAATGTGGTCGCTTGAATGCCGCAGAGGAAAGTCCTTCTTGGCGGCAACGATCCATGTGGCCGTTGCTGACCGCAGTGCCGGCTGGATTGTGCGTTGCGGTGACCTCCTTCATCACCACCGATCTGGCGAGCGCACCATTTTTGTGGATGCTGCCGCTGGCGCTTTATCTTTTGACATTTGTCGCGGTGTTTCGGGAAAAGCCGTGGCTACCGCACGGCGCGGCGCAGCGGTTCCTGCCTTACGTGATTGCGCCGCTTGCGATCAGCCTGTTTGGCAGCGGCAAGACATACTGGTTCGCCAACATCCTGCTCAACCTCGCAGCGTTCACCTTGATTTCGCTCGCTTGCCACGGTGAAGCTTATCGTCGCAGACCACAGCCAAGTCATTTGACCGAATTTTATTTGTGGACGTCCTTCGGCGGCGTGCTTGGCGGCGCATTCGCAGGTCTGGCCGCCCCACACCTATTCAATAATATCTATGAATATCCGCTCCTCATAGTTGCCGCACTGGCGGTGCTTCCCGACTTCTTCTCAGGCGGACCACGTCGTTTGATTCGGGAAGCGGCACCCGGCCTGATCGTGGCATCGCTCACACTGGTGCTGTGGCTCACGATCAAAGCGCGCCTGCCGCTGAGCGCAGAGAAACCGATGCAGATGGCGTTGGTGGCGCTTGCGGCATTCACGTTGTTCCAGGCGAACCGGCCGGTGCGATTTGCCAGCCTTGTTGTATTCGCCTTCGTTTTGACCGGCCTCTGGCGTCCGGGCTTGCGTCAGATCGAAATCACGCGCGACTTTTTCGGCGTTCATCAGGTGGTCGATACCGCTGACGGGACTCATGGCTTGTTGTTCAACGGCACGACGATCCATGGCGCGGAGCTCATAGGTGGCGGCGCGGATCAGGTTCTTCCACAGCGCCCGGAGCCGCTGACATATTACTACCGGGGTGGCCCGCTCTCTGACGTAATCGAAGCGGCGCGCGGCGAGTACGGGCCCATTCACGCCGCGCTCGTGGGGCTCGGAACCGGCAGCCTGGCCTGCTACGAGCGCTTCGACGAGCATTGGACCTTCTTTGAGATTGACCGCGAAGTCGTTCGCATCGCCCGCGATCCGCGCTACTTCCATTTTATGTCAGCCTGCGCACCGGATGCGAAGGTCGTTCTGGGGGATGCACGCCTGACGCTGCTCAGCTCCTCGCAGCACTATGACTTGATCGTGCTCGACGCCTTTTCTTCGGATGCAATTCCCGTACACCTGCTCACGCGCGAGGCATTCGCCGGTTATCGAACGCGGCTCGCCCCGCACGGCATGATCGCCGTTCACGTGTCCAATCGCCACATGGAATTGGCGAGCGTAGTGGCTGCAGTCGCCGCCGCTGACGGGCTCGTCACCTATGAGAAACAGGACAAAGACGCCGGTAACTTCACCGAAGACTACCGGGCCAATGCAGAGGTGGTTACCGTTGCGCGCAGCATTGAGGATCTTGGTGACTTGCCTTCGCGGCGCGGCTGGCGAAGGCTTACGCCTTTGCCGGACGTAGCGGCCTGGACGGATGACTATTCCGACGTCCTGCATGCGATGCTGCGCAAGGGATTTTCAGACTAACTTCGCCAGCGTCGCGGCGCCCTCGCGACATGCAGTCCCCTCTGCTGACGAATGGCAGATCAATCCCGATTAACATCGGGGGCGGCTGCTTTGTCCGCAGAAGGCGGAGGAGGATGCTGAAAGTCGCGGGTCTGGTGGGCGCACAAGGACTCGAACCTTGGACCCGCTGATTAAGAGTCAGCTGCTCTACCAACTGAGCTATGCGCCCTAACCGTTGAACTTCAGTGGGTTAGGTAGTGTCCGATTTCCCGGTGGGGCCCCTCTGGGGCACCGAGAGCCGCGTACCCAGCGGCCGGATGGATATAGCGGCCGCCGAGGGCACGGGCAAGGTTCGCGGCAGGATCTACACGACAGCCGCGTCGCGCTGCACCCGGACCCGCCCGTCGAGTAGGGCCTGGTCACGGGCTTCGCTGCACAATGATGAGTGGAGCGTCAAAAACGCGTCCAGCAGGATTTGGCCGCCGGCTTTATCCTACGTGGAACCGTATGCGAAACCCTG
>JASHXZ010000603.1 GCA_030043285.1 Xanthobacteraceae bacterium
ACGACAATTCCGGTCAACAACAATCCTCCTTGGAATACGCCGTGGTGGGTCTATGTGAGGTTGCCGGACGGCAGCGAGATCGCTTTCAAGAATACGTCAGGAACCACCTTTGTACCGTATGCGTACAATCCCGTCGCCAACAGCTGGAGCACGGTGTCCAATATACCGGAAACACTCACCTGGAACGGAACCAATTGGCTCCTGACGCTGCCGGACGATAGTGTCTACACCTTCGACGGAGAGGCCGATACAAACAATGCCGCCGGAAGATTGTTCTCGATCCAATACCGCGGCGGCTACACGCAAACCCTGACCTGGAACGGCAACGGGCAAAATACGCAGGTTTCCGACAATCTCGGCCGCTCTCTCACTTTTACATACGGCAGCAACGGCTTTCTCTCGCAGCTTACCGATCCTGACGGCCATGTTTTCAGTTACACCTACCAGGACAATAGCAACATCGACACCTCTGCCGCCAGTCACGGCATGACCGTTACGAATCTGCCGGACCCGGAGTATGGGCTGATCGGCGTGGGCTATCCTGATAGCACGTCGGTCCAGTACCTCTACGAAAACACCAGCTTTCCCTATGCGCTCACGGGAATAATCGACGGGCGCGGGATCCGGATCGAAACGATCGCGTACGACACGTCGGGCCGGGTGACCAGCACACAGCAAGCCGACGGCGTGGGAAGCTACGCTTTCGCGTACAATCCTGCCGCCGGCCAGACGACCGTCACCAATCCTGCCGGGAAGACCACGATCTATTCCTATAACGCCAATGTCGCCGGCACGAGTTTCTTGACGCAGATCGCGGGCCAAACCTCCGCGAATTGCGCCGCAGCGAACACGACTTTCGCCTATGATTCGAACGGTTACCTCAACCAGCTCACGGACGGTGAAGGCCGCATTACGCAGATCGTCAACGATCGGCGCGGTATTCCGACCTCAGTCACGCGTGGCTCCGGCACGGCGTCGGCCTCCACCACCACCTACACGCTGGACTCGGTGTTCCATGTGGCGGATCAGGTCGTGGCGCCGAACTTGACCACCGCTTACACCTGGAACTCGTCCGGCCAACTCACCCAGCTTACGCAAACCGATACGTCGCCTTACGCCACCAACGGCCAAACCAGGACCTGGAACTACACCTACACCAGTCCGGGGGGCTTGCTGGCATCGGTATCCGGCCCGCTGAGCAGCAGCGGCGATACGGTGAGCTACGCCTACAACAGCTCAGGTTTCGTCCAGACCGTCACCGACCAGGTCGGTCATGTCACCACGTTTACCGCATGGAACGGCCGTGGCGAGCCGACGTCGATGACAGACCCGAACGGCGTGGTCACCAGCCTCAGCTACGACGCGCGCGGGCGGCTGCTTACGATCACGGCGGATGCGCTGGGCGTCGGCGCCCAGACCGTCTTCGCCTACGACGCCGCCGGCGACATCACCAAGATAACGCGGCCGAACGGGGCCTACCTGCAATACACCTGGGATGACGCGCAGCGCGTTACTTCTATCACAGACAACCTCGGCAACTCGATCCAGTACACCCGCGACGCCTTTGGCAACGCGACCGCGAAGTCAATCGAAGATCCGAGCAACACGCTGCAGCTTTCGCAGACGGCGACCTACGACGAGCTTGGCCGGCTCCTGACGTTCGTTGGTTCGGCCTCGCAGACCTGGACCGAAGCATACGACCGCACCGACAACCGCACTTCTGTGACCGATCCGCGGTCCAACGTCTATCAATGGGCCTTCGATTCGCTCAACCGCCTCATCAGCGAGACCAACGAGGACAGCTCCACCGTAAACCTGACGCGCGACGGGCAGGACCGGATCACCGCTTACAGCGATCCGCGCTCGCTGACGACCTCGTACATTCGGGACGGCTTCGGCGACGTGATCCAGCGCACCAGCCCGGACACCGGGACGACGGCGTACACCTACAACGCGCTCGGCAAGCCGACGCAAATCACCGATGGCCGCGGCGTCGTCACCAACCTGACATACGACAACGCGGGCCGGTTGCTCACCAAGCAGTATCCGGCCGATCCCAGCGAGAACATCGCCTATACGTGGGATTCCACTGCCGGCGGCAATGACGGAATTGGGCGGATAACCCAGATTACTGACGCTTCGGGTTCAATCAACTGGACCTACGACACCCTTGGCAGAATTGTCCAGGAACAAAAGACCACGGCGGGCATCGTCTACACGATCGGCTATGCGTATGACGCGGCAGGTAACGTCACGCAGATCGCCTATCCCTCCGGCCGCATCGTCACCTACAGCCGCGACGCGCTCGGCAGGATTACCGGCGTCACCACGCAGCAAAACGCCTCCAGCTCCGCGGTCACGCTCGCGTCCGGCGCTACGTACATGCCATTCGGTCCCCTGAGCTCGCTCACCTACGGCAATGGCCTCGCTCTCACCAAGACGTTCACGCAGGATTACCTGATCAGCACCCTCGTCGTTCAGAATGCGTCCACGTCGAACGTGGTGGTCAACCGTGCCTACACGTTCGGGGACGGCATCAACATCACTGGCATCGCCGACAGCGTGAACCCGGCGCGCAGCGAGGCCTATGTCTATACCGCCTCGAACCGGCTGCAGCAGGGCGGGGGCATCTGGGGCACGCTGAACTGGAGCTATGACGGCGTCGGCAACCGCACCTCGGAAGCGCTGAGCCCGGGCTACAGCAACACCTACAACTACGCCGGCAGCAACAACCAGCTCGCTTCGCTGACGCAGGGCGGGACCACGATACGCGCCTTCAGCTACGACGGCGCCGGCAACCTGATCACCGACAGCAACGGCTCGACCACCTACAATTATGGCTATAACAATAGCGGCCGCCTGGCGACACTGACGGTCGGGTCGACGCAGACGAGCAGCTACGTTTACGACGGCCTCGATCGGCTCGCCATCGACGCCAGCCCATACGTACCGTTGTCCGGGATCACCCAGTACGTCTACGATCAGGCCGGCCATCTGTTGGCCGAGAGCGACGATAGCGGCAACACGCTCACCGAATACGTCTGGCTCGACGATATGCCGATCGCGCTGGTCGCCAACGTCGCCACCAGCCCGACGCCGTACTTCGTCCACGCCGACCATCTCAACCGGCCGCTAAGGATGACCGATGCTGGCGAGAACGTGGTGTGGGATGCGGTCTACAATCCCTTCGGCGGCGTCAACTCCATCACCGGATCGGCGACCAACAATGTGCGCTTCCCGGGGCAGTATTTCCTCATCGAGGATGGTCTGCACTACAATTGGTATCGGCATTACGATCCGACCATCGGGCGGTACGTACAGCCTGATCCCCTGGGGTTTATCAATGGACCGAGCCTTTATACCTATGTTCGAAACTATCCAATCGGCTCTGTAGACCCGCGTGGCCTTTGGCAGGTTACGGTAGGCGGGGGCTTCGGCTATGGTGGCGCAATTACGTTCGGCTTTAACGGAGGGCAATGGAACTTTGGAGCCTACGGTGGTCTCGGCGAAGGGGGTGGGCTCGACATTGACCCGCAAGACAGTGGAAAGCATGCATGCGGGCTGGATGTGGGTATACATGGGTCGGTTGATGCGGGTCCATTGGGATTATCGTCCGAGATGAATACACGAAATCCGAATCAAGCCGGCATCAACGTCCCCAGCCCTGACAACAAATGGATGTCATATAACATCTTAGATCCAAATGGTGCCGGAAATCCAACTTTCAGCTGGGGAGCGGGTGGGTACGCTGGGATTGGGGGGACATATTACGGTGGTTGTGGTTGTCAGTGACGCCCGACGATAATGCCGAGCGCCAACAAGCATGGAGCGGGCCAATGACACAGTTCAAGTGGGGATGCGCAATTATGG
>JASHXZ010000604.1 GCA_030043285.1 Xanthobacteraceae bacterium
CAGTCGATGCGCAAGGCCAAGACCTCGAACCCGCTGTTCCTGCTCGACGAGGTCGACAAGATGGGCGCCGATTTCCGCGGCGATCCGTCATCGGCGCTGCTCGAGGTTTTGGATCCCGAGCAGAACCATGCGTTCAACGATCACTATTTGGAGGTCGACTACGATCTGTCCAGCGTGATGTTCATCACCACGGCGAATACGCTCAATATTCCGCCGCCCCTGATGGACCGCATGGAGATCATCCGTATCGCCGGCTACACCGAGGACGAGAAGGTGGAGATCGCGCGCAAGCATTTGATCCCGCACGCGGTCGTCAAACACGGCCTCGAGCCGAAGGAATGGTCGATCGACGACGAGGGGCTGCTCACGATCATCCGCCGCTATACGCGCGAGGCGGGCGTGCGCAATCTCGAGCGCGAGCTGTCGACGCTGATCCGCAAGGCGGTGAAGGAGCTCACGATCAATAAGACCGAGTCGATTGCGGTCACCGGCAAGAACCTCGCCGATTATCTCGGCGTGCCGAAGTTCCGTTTCGGCGAAGTCGAGGACGAGGACCAGGTCGGCGTCGTCACCGGTCTCGCGTGGACCGACGTCGGCGGCGAGTTGCTCACCATCGAGGCGGCCATGATGCCCGGCAAGGGCAAGATGACCGTCACCGGCAACCTGCGTGACGTGATGAAGGAGTCGATCTCGGCGGCGGCATCTTATGTGCGCATGCGCGCCGTGGCGTTCGGCATCGAGCCGCCGTCGTTCGACAAGCGCGACATCCACGTCCACGTGCCGGAAGGCGCAACCCCGAAGGATGGCCCCTCGGCCGGCGTCGCCATGGTCACTGCCATCGTCTCGGTGATGACCGGAATTCCGGTGCACCGCGACGTCGCCATGACCGGCGAGATTACGCTGCGCGGCCGGGTGCTGCCGATCGGCGGGCTGAAGGAGAAGCTGCTCGCCGCGCTGCGCGGCGGCATCAAGACCGTGCTCATTCCGGAAGAGAACGCCAAGGATCTGGTCGAGATCAACGACAGCATCAAGAGCGGTCTCGATATCATCCCGGTGACGCGCATGGACGAAGTCTTGGCGCGGGCGCTGACGCGCAAGCCCGAGCCGATCGTCTGGGAAGAAGCGACGGCAAAACCCGTCGACGTTCCGGACGAGGCCGTTGAAGAGGATGCGTCCGGACTAACCGCGCACTGACTGCAGCGTGTGGCAACGACAAAGCGGCGCCCTGATCGGGCGTCGCTTTTTTCATCGTGGGCGCTAAGCTGCCACAATGGGTGGCGATAGGTTGTGGGTGCTTACGCGATACCGGCCGATGTTGCGCAGCCGCGTTCCGCCGGGTTGAGATATCGATCGGCCGCTATGTGAGGCTACGTGTACAAGACCAGCGCTTTCTGTATTACCGCCGCCTGTCTCGTTCTCACCGCGTGGTCGGTCGGGGCAGAGCCGGCGGCCCCGGTGACCCCGGTGCCTGCGGCCAACGATTTCCCGCTCAGCGGGATCTACATGCAAAACGTGCCCTGCAAGGGGAACGGCAAGGATGACGCGACGCTGAGGGTCAAGATTTCGGCGCAGCAGATCGTATCCAACATCGGCGTCTGCACCATCCTGGACAACAAGCACGACGGCGGCAGCTACAAGCTCCATGTCGAATGCAAGTTCCCGGCCGGCCCCATGGTGGGCGATCTCACCTTCACGCCGCAGCCCGACAACACCGTCAAATTCGTCGATCGGGACAAGACCTACAACGCCGTCCTGCATCGCTGCCCCCAATAAATCGACGCCGGCCGGCCGCTGGCATCGCGCTCTCGCCGTGGTATGAATCGTTCGGTCATAAACGCGCCGCACGATCAAGGGAGAGCACCAATGAGTTATTATCAGGGACTGCAGGCCGAAGTCGTTCCATTTCGCGCCCATAACGGCGATCAGGGCGAGGCCTATTACGCGCGGCCGCTGCGCGCCGGCAAATTTCCCGGCGTTGTCGTCATTCATCACATCCCCGGCTGGTGCGAGTGGACCACCGAGGTCGTGCGCAAGCTGGCGCACCACGGCTACGCGGCGATCGCGCCGCACCTTTATTTCCGCGAAGGCGGCCCGAACGAGAGCCCCGATGACCTCGGCGCCCGCATCCGTGCCGCCGGCGGCGTTGCCGACGCCCAGGTGATGGGCGACGTGTCCGGCGCGATGGCCTATTTGCGTGGGCAGCCGAACGCGACCGGCAAAATCGGCGTGATTGGCTTCTGCTCCGGCGGCCGCCACACGTATCTCGCCGCCTGCACGCTCAAGGGCATCGATGCCGCTGTCGATTGTTGGGGCGGCAACGTCGTCGTCGACAATCCGAAGGACCTCAACGACAAGCGGCCGGTGGCGCCGATCGACCTGACCGAGAAACTGTCGTGTCCGCTGCTCGGCATATTCGGCAACGACGACGCCAACCCCACCGCCGATCAGGTCAACCGCACCGAGGCGATGCTCAAGAAGCTCGGCAAGAACTACGAATTCCACCGCTACAACGGCGCCGGCCATGCGTTCTTCAACTGGCAGCGCGACGCCTACCGACCCGAGCAGGCGATGGACGGGTGGCGCAAAGTGTTCGATTTCTTCAACCGTAATCTGGCGACCTCGGCCGCCACCATCGCCGCCGAATAAGATCGCGCGCCAACACAGGAGAACGCGATGTGCTCGTACATCGTTGAAAAAACGGCGCTCATTGGCAGCGCGAAGGGCCGCAAGGGCTGGATGCGGATCGACACCGCCAACGTCTATTACGACCATCCGTATTACTCGACGCTCGACCACGTGCTCGCCATCGACTTCACCAATGAAGGCGAGGGCGGGCGCGACCGCGTCGCCGTCGAGCTGAGCGCCGAGTCGGCGCGCGCGTTGGTCGACCGCATTCTGGCTGCGCTGGCGAGCGGCGAGGTGGCGCATGGCGGCGTCGCGACGCCGGTTGCGCTTGCCGCCGAATAGGCTGCGCCGTCAAAACAAATAG
>JASHXZ010000605.1 GCA_030043285.1 Xanthobacteraceae bacterium
GCCTGTCGCCGCAATGCGGTTTCGCCTCGACCGAGGAAGGCAATGTCCTGGCCGAGGACCAGCAATGGGCCAAGCTGCGCATGATCGGCGAGGTGGCGCGCGAAGTCTGGGGCTAAAGATCGTCATTGCCGGGCTTGACCCGGCAATCCATTGTGCTGCGCCGCTGCATGGACCCGCGGGTCAACGGGGTCCCCGCCGCGCAAGCGCGGCGGGGTGCCCGTCCCGCGGGTGACGAACGGGGAGAGCGTACACAAAATGCCGAACATCGTTTCCGGGAAAGTCGCCATCGTCACCGGGGCCGGGCGCGGCATCGGCCGCGGCATCGCGTTGCTGCTGGCGCAGGAGGGCGCGCGCGTCGTGGTCTGCGACATCGGCGCAAGCCTCGATGGCGCCGGCACCGACATAGGGCCGGCGCAGGCCGTCGTCGACGAGATCAAGAAAGCCGGCGGCGAGGCGCTCGCCTCGACCTTGTCGATCAGCGAACCCGGCAATGCCGACAAGATCGTGCAGGCGGCGCTCGACGCCTTCGGCCGCGTCGACATTCTGGTCAACAATGCCGGCATCTTGCGCGACCGCATCTTTCATCGCATGAGCTGGTCCGATTGGTCGGATGTCATCAACGTCCATCTGCACGGCAGCTTCAACATGAGCCGCGCCTGCGCGGTGCATTTCCGCGAGCAGAATTCGGGCAGCTTCGTGCACATGACGTCGACCTCGGGCCTGGTCGGCAATTTCGGCCAGGCCAATTACATGGCCGCCAAGCTGGGCATCGTCGGCCTGTCGCGCGGCATCGCGCTCGACATGGCGCGCTTTTCGGTGCGCTCGAACTGCATCGCGCCGTTCGCCTGGACCCGCATGATCGATTCGATTCCGGTGGAGACCGAAGAGGAAAAGGCCCGCATCGCCCGCTTCCGGGAGATGACGCCCGAAAAGATCGCGCCGCTCGCGGTCTATCTGGCCTCCGATCGCGCCACCGGCATTTCCGGACAGATTTTCGGCGTGCGCAACAACGAAATTTATCTGTTCAACCAGAACCGCCCGATTCGGACGCTGCATCGTTCCGACGGCTGGACCCCGGAGAAGATCGACACGCAGATCAAGGGCGCGTTCGGGCCCTCGTTCACGCCGCTCGAGCGCTCCGGCGACGTATTCTCGTGGGATCCGGTGTAACCAATGACCATCGTGTACGACAAGCTGATGGCGCTCGAGATTCCGCAGGGCGAGCAGACTTATGGGCCGAAGGACTGCATCCTCTACGCGCTCGGCGTCGGGCTTGGCCAGGATCCGATGGACGAGGATCAGCTCGCGTTCGTTTATGAAAAGAACCTGAAAGTGCTGCCGACCATGGGCGCGGTGCTCGGCCACCCCGGCTTCTGGATGCGCGATCTCGACACCGGCATCGATTGGGTGCGCATCGTCAACGGCGAGCAGGGCGTGCGGCTGCATCAGCCGCTCAAGCCGCAGAACGCCGTGATCGGCCGGCAACGCATTCTTGAAGTGGTCGACAAGGGGGCAGGCAAGGGCGCGCTGGTGTTCACCGAACGCAAGGTGGCCGACAAAGCGACCGGCGAACTGATCGCCACCGTGACGCAGACCACCTTCTGCCGCGCCGACGGCGGTTTCGGCGGTCCGCCGCGCCAAACGCCGGAACCGCATCCAATCCCGGGCCGCGCGCCCGACGCCGTCTGCGATCTTAAAACACGTCCCGAGACGGCGCTGATCTACCGGCTGAGCGGCGACCGCAATCCGCTGCATGCCGAACCGGCGGTGGCGCGCGCCGCCGGTTTTCCGCGGCCGATCGCGCACGGGCTCGGCAATTTCGGATTCGCCGGCCACGCGGTGCTCAAAACCATGTGCGGCTACGATCCGCAAAAGCTCATCGCCTTCGCCTGCCGCTTCTCGGCGCCGGTATTTCCCGGCGAGACGTTGCGCACCGAGATGTGGCGCGACGGCGGCGTGGTGAGCTTCCGCACCCGCGTGGTCGAGCGCGACGTGATCGCCGTCAATAACGGCCGCGCCGAGGTCACGTCGTGAGCGACGGCGCGGAGCTGGCGCAAATCCGCGAGGCGGTGCGCGCGCTCTGCGCCGATTTCCCGGGCGAATACTGGCGGGCACTCGACCGCGAGCGCGCCTATCCGGAAGAGTTCGTTGCCGCATTGACCAAGGCCGGCTTCTTGGCGGCGCTGATCCCGGAGCAATACGGCGGCAGCGGGCTGACCATGGGTGCGGCGATCGCCATCATGGAAGAGATTCAGGCCGCTGGCTGTAACGGCGCGGCCTGTCATGCCCAGATGTACACCATGGGCACGCTGCTTCGTCACGGCAGCGCCGAACAGAAAGCGCGCTATTTACCCGACATCGCGCGCGGCACACCGCGCCTGCAGGCGTTCGGCGTCACTGAACCGACCTCCGGCACCGACACCCTGAGCCTGCGCACCACCGCCGTGCGCGACGGCGACCATTACGTCGTCAACGGGCAGAAAATCTGGACCTCGCGCGCCGAGCATTCCGACCTGATGCTGCTGCTGGCGCGGACCACACCGCGCGAGCAGGCGGCATCGCGGACCGCTGGACTTTCGGTGTTCATCGTCGACATGCGTGAAGCGAAGGGCCACGGTCTCACCATCCGGCCGATCCGCACCATGATGAACCACGCCACCACGGAAGTCTTTTTCGAAAACATGCGCGTGCCGGCCGCGAACCTGATCGGCAACGAGGGCGAAGGCTTTCGCTACATCCTGTCCGGCATGAACGCCGAGCGCATTCTGATCGCCGCCGAATGCATCGGCGACGCCAAATGGTTCATCGACAAGGCCGCGTCCTACGCGGGCGAGCGCGTGGTGTTCGGCCGCCCGATCGGCCAGAACCAGGGCGTTCAGTTTCCCATCGCCCGCTGCTACATCGCCATGCGCGCTGCCGAACTGATGGTGCGCGAGGCCGCCGCGCTGTACGAAGCCGGCCAAGACTGCGGCGCCGAGGCCAACATGGCCAAGCATTTGGCGGCCGAGGCATCGTGGGCCGCAGCCGACATGTGCGTGCAGACCCACGGCGGCTTCGGCTTCGCCGAAGAGTTCGACATCGAGCGCAAATTCCGCGAGACCCGGCTCTACACGGTGGCGCCAATCTCGACCAATCTGGTGCTGTCCTACATTGCCGAGCATGTGCTCGGCCTGCCGCGATCGTATTGACGATAATTGACGCAATGGAAGATCGTCATTGCCGGGCTTGACCCGGCAATCCATAACCACGGCGCCGCTATGTGG
>JASHXZ010000606.1 GCA_030043285.1 Xanthobacteraceae bacterium
CATCGCGGCACCGCGCTGTTCGACCTCGACCGCTTTGCCGAGGCGCTGAAAATCTTCGAGGTGGTGCTGGCGCGCGAGCCCGGCAATGTCAGCGCCCTCATTCATCGCGGCAATGCGTTGATCAAGCTCAAGCGCTACGCCGAGGCGCTGGCGAGCTACGAGCGGGCGCAGGCGCTCGATCCGGACGAGCCGGTGGCGGCGACCGATCGCGGTGTCGCGCTCACGCTGTTGGGCCGCTTCGAGGAAGGGCTCGCCTGCCACGACGCGGCGCTCCGCCTCAAGCCGGACCTCCTTGCCGCTCACACCAATCGCGGCAACACGCTGGTCAGTCTCGGCCGCATGGACGAGGCGCTGGCGAGCTATGCCAAAACGCTGGCGCTCGAGCCCGAGCACGCCGAGGCGCAGTTCAATGCCGCGGTGACGCGGCTCTGCGTCGGCGATTTCGCCAACGGCTGGCGGCAATACGAATACCGCTGG
Organism: Xanthobacteraceae bacterium; assembly: GCA_030043285.1. Lineage (GTDB taxonomy): Bacteria > Pseudomonadota > Alphaproteobacteria > Rhizobiales > Xanthobacteraceae > BOG-931. The sequence goes on from JASHXZ010000606.1 coordinate 478, forward strand.
AAGAAAAAGGACGTCGCCGCCGGACGCCGCGAGTTCACACAGCCGCTGTGGCACGGCGAAAAGGACATTGCCGGCAAGACCATCTTTCTTGCCGCCGAACAGGGGCTCGGCGACACCCTGCAGTTCGTGCGCTACGCGCCGCTGGTCGCCGCGCTCGGCGCCAAGGTGATCGTCGGCGTGCAGCGGCCGCTGGCAGCACTGGTTGCCACCATGCCGGACATCGCGCTGGTGCGCACCGACGGCGATGTGCTGCCCGATTTCGACCTGCACTGTCCGCTGCTCAGCCTGCCGTTGGCGTTTGCGACCGATCTGGAATCGATCCCAGCCAACGTTCCTTATCTGTGGCCGTACGAAGAGCGATTGGCGCAATGGCGCGAGCGCCTGCCGCAACAAGACGGCCGGTTGCGCATCGGCCTATGCTGGGCCGGCAGCAAGGACCACCTCAACGACCACAATCGCTCGGTTCCAATCGAGCGCCTGGCCGCGCTGCTGTCGGTACCCGATATCGATTTCGTCAGCGTGCAGAAGGACGTCAGCCCATCCGATGCTGCGGTGCTCGAGCAGCACGGCGTGCTGCAGCTCGGCGGCGAGTTCGGCGATTTCACCGATACCGCCGCGGTGGTCGCCATGCTCGATCTCCTCGTCACGGTGGATACATCGGTGGCGCACCTGGCGGGCGCGATGGGGAAACCGGTGGCGCTGCTCGTTCCGTTCTCGCCCGATTGGCGCTGGCTCATGCACCGCCCCGACAGCCCGTGGTATCCGACCATGCGGCTGTTCCGGCAAGGCACGATCGGCGATTGGTCCGGCCCGCTGGAAAACTTGCGCGCAGAGCTTACGGATTTGGCGCGCCGGGGCAGGGCGGGGTAATTCGTACCTTCCGTCCTTGCGAGGAGCCCCGCAGGAGCGACGAAGCAATCCAGAGTCAGTGCACCGACTCTGGATTGCTTCGCTTCGCTCGCAATGACGCGCCCTACAGCGTCTTACTCACCGCCAGCGGCCGCGCGTGCTTCGGGCTCGGCGCGGTGGTGCGGCCGGAGGCGCCGTAGATTTGCGGCGCGGCTTTGCGCGTCACTTCGCTGGATAGCCGGCGCACGATGCCCTCCGACACGCCGTGCGCGGTGGCGAGCACGATCATGTTCTTGCGGATGACGGCCCTGAACGCGTCCTGCACGCTCTTGAGCGCGGCGCAGCGCGTCGGCGCGGCGCCGAGGATAAATTTCGCATTGGCCTTGATGCGTTCGCCGGCGGTGAACAGGCGTCCGGTCAAATCCTGCTTGGCCGGTTGCATGGCGGCGGCGTTGCGGATTTCGCCGGCGCGCACCAACGCGGTCTCCTGCGCCAACAGCGCGGTGAGGTTCGCGACCAGCCCGCTCAATTCGTCGAGCGCCGTCTCGGCTTCCGCCGCATTCGTCATCGGCTTCATGAGCTGATCCCCTGCTGACGCAGCAGTTCCTGATAAACCTGATTGGCGATGCCGATGCCGCCGGCCTTGGCAAAAGTCGTGGCGTATTGATTGGTCAGAAACGAGCGCCACACTTTCAGGGCACCGCTGCCGCCGAACGGACCGTCGCCGTCGATGCCGGTCTGCATCTCCTGGAACATCGAGTTCAGAAACATCGCCTCGAAATTCTGCGCGGCGGCTTTCGCCTTGCCTTTGATCTTCATCTCGGCGGTGAGCTGGGCAACGTTCGCCGTGCCCAGCGATGAAAGAGACAGACCGAGATCGGCGGCGCCCTGGTTCATCACATCACCTCGATGTCGGCCTGGATGGCGCCTGCCGCCTTGATCGCCTGCAGGATGGCGATCAAATCGCGCGGCCCGATGCCGAGGGCGTTGAGCCCATCGACGACCTGCTGCAGCGACACGCCTTCGCTCATCAGCGCGAGCCTGCGGCCTTCCTCCTGCACGCCGACCTGGGTGCGCGGCACCGTCCGGGTACGGCCGCGCGCGAACGGTGCCGGCTGGCTCACCTGCGGCGATTCCGAAATGCTGACCGTGAGGTTGCCTTGCGCCACCGCCACGGTCGACACGCGCACGTCGCGGCCGATGACGATGACGCCGGAGCGTTCGTCGATCACGATCTTCGCCGCCTCGTCCGGCTCGACCTGCAGCTGCTCGATGTCGGTGAGCATCGCCACGACGTTTTCCGGAAATTTCTTCGGCAAGGTGATCTGTACGGTCGATGGATCGAGCGGCTCGGCGACTGGCGCGCCCATGTAATCATTGACCGCGACCGCGATGCGCTTGGCAGTGGTGAAATCGGGGTTGCGCAGCGCCAGGCGCAGCTGGCCGAGCGAGTTGAGCGCGAATTCGATCTCGCGCTCGATGATGGCGCCGTTCGGCAGCCGGCCGACGGTCGGGACGCCGCGTGTGATCTTCGCCGCCTGGCCCTCGGCCTGAAAGCCGCCGATGGCGAGCGAGCCCTGCGCCACGGCGTAGACATTGCCGTCGGCGCCCAGAAGCGGCGTGACAAGGAGCGTGCCGCCCTCGAGACTCTTGGCATCGCCCATGGCCGAAGCGGTGACGTCGATGCGCGTGCCCTGGGTGGCGAACGGCGGCAGGTTGGCGGTGACCATCACGGCCGCGACATTGCCGGTGCGGATCTGCTGGCCGCGGATATTGACGCCGAGCCGCTCCAGCATCGCTTGGAGCGACTGCTTGGTGAACGGCGTGTTGTTGAGCGTATCGCCGGTGCCGTTCAGCCCGACCACGAGGCCGTAGCCGATCAACTGGTTTTGTCGGATGCCCTCGACATTCGCCAGGTCTTTGATGCGCGACGTCGCCGCGGCCGGTGACACGGCGCAGCCAAGCATCGCCAACGCGGCGAGCGCGATTTTCAGCGTCCCTCTCATCTCTTGCTCCCCAAGAGTCGGACGGGACTCTTGATGCCAGTTGCGTGCCAGCGCGGCGGCGGCGCTAAGGCTTTGAAATAATGTATGTTTTACAAGAGGCGGGGGCGGGGGAGGCGAGCAGGCGTTGCCGCGGGCCGGCAACAATTGCCGGCATGTTTTACCGGCCATTAACCATAAGCCGACACTTATTACATATGCGCGTCTCCGGTCCGAACGGCACCGCCCTGGCCGCCACCCCCGTGGCGGCGCGCCGCGCTGCGGGCGGCGGCTTTGCCGTCGCGGAGGGCGGGGCGGCGCCAGCGCAAAGCCCAGCGGTGGCGCTGCGAACCGTCGGCGGCATCGACGCGCTGATCGCCCTGCAAGGCATCGAAGATCCGACCGAACGCCGCCGCCGCGCGGTCAAGAACGGCCGCCGCGCGCTCGACGCCCTCGACGAGGTCAAGCTTGGGCTCCTTTCCGGAACCCTCGATCAAGCCACCATGCTGCGGCTCAAGTCGGTGGCGGCGGATCTCAAGGAAGGCTCCGGCGACGAGCGGCTCGACGCGGTGGTAGCCGAGATCGACCTGCGGGTGGCCGTCGAACTGGCCAAGGCCGGCATCAGCTGAAGCCGCGGCCGGCGCCGCGCGCCTCTCTCCTGGAAAATTAAGGCAGGCACTGGAATCACTTTGACGTCGGTGCGCGCTAGAAAAGCCTGATTTTCCGGGCGTCCCGTGCTTTTGCTGCACTGCAAACAAGCCGCGTCAAGCAGCCGCCGCTTTTTCGGCAGGCGGCACAGTCATTCTTATTGTCTCTGTCATGAGCGGTCGATATATAGGCCAGCCTCGCGGGGAGGTCCCTGCACAGTCGCGTGCGCGGAGTGAGGGCAAATGCTGCAGTCGGTTAAGAGCAAGAACGGTCGATTCGACGACAAAATCTACAAGAACGGCAACGGCAAAAGCGCTCCGGCGGAGCGCGAGCGCGGTTACCGGCCGACCGATAAAGAGCCGTTCATGAGCGAGCGGCAGCGCGAGTACTTTCGCGGCAAACTCTTGTCCTGGCGCGACGACATTCTGCGCGAGGCCAAGGAGACCCTGCAGCACCTGCAGGACGAGAGCCAAAATCACCCGGACCTGGCCGACCGCGCCTCGTCGGAAACCGACCGCGCCATCGAACTGCGCGCCCGCGACCGCCAGCGCAAGCTGATTGCCAAGATCGACGCCGCGCTCGCCCGCATCGACGACGGCACCTACGGCTATTGCGAAGAAACCGGCGAGCCGATCGCGCTCAAGCGCCTCGAAGCCCGCCCCAT
>JASHXZ010000607.1 GCA_030043285.1 Xanthobacteraceae bacterium
TTATTGTACGCGATATTGGTCTCGTCGTTTTCGTCATACGGCCATTGCGCCGCGCCCCAATGCACCGCGGCCATGAAGAAATTGTCGCGGGCGGTGACCTTGCGATCGGCTTGAGCAGCGGCATTGGCCTTGGCCTCGCGGCGCCGCGCCACCGCGGCGAAGGCCGGGCCGATATCGGCCATCTTCTTCACCCGCTCGCGGATGCCGGCAAAATCGGCATTCGCTTCGATCCCGCACGGACCATGAATATAGAGCGAGCGCGGCTGATCCCAATCGATGCCGTTGGCGCGGATGATGTTGTCGATCAGCCAGCGCTGGGCGTCGAAGCGATGCACGCGCGGCGGGCCGCGATGATCGAGGATCGGCGGAAATCCTTGGGTCGGGCGATTCATGGCTCCCTCCTCTGCGGCGCAGCTGAATGCGTGCTTCGCCAAAAACGCATGGCGGTCATTATCGGCGCATCGCGTGCCGGCTTGTCAACGATGCGGGCGTGAGGCCGGCGAGCCGCAAGCATTGACAAGGCGGCGCGGCGGGCCATCCTGCGCACTCCGCAAGTGGAGGAGCCGATGCCGCAGCAAAGCAACGTCAAGGCCGCCATCGCGTATGACGATCTGCGCGAATGGCTCGCCGCCGCCGAGGCATTGGGCGAGGTGCGCCACGTCGAGGGCGCGAGCTGGCAGGAGGATATCGGGCTCGCCGCCGAGGCGATCCTGCGCGAGGAGACCGGCCCCTGCGTAGTGTTCGACGGTATTCCCGGCAGCCCGAAAGGCTATCGCGTACTGCTCAACATGTTCGCCGGCACCCGGCGCAACATGACGCTCGGCTTTCCCGATCACCTCAACAAGTGGGAGCTGAGCGACGCCTATCGGGCGGCGTATCTCGCCGAGCCGAAGCTCGTCGCCCACGAAATCGTCGACGACGGCCCGGTGCTGGAGAACGTCGTCACCGGCGACGACGTCGACGTCACCAAATTCCCGGCGCCGATCTGGCACGAGAAAGACGGCGGCCGCTACATCGGCACCGGCACCTACAGCATCACCCGCGATCCCGAAGAGAACTGGCTCAACGCCGGGGCCTACCGGGCCATGGTGCATGACGCCAAGTCGGTCGGCATCGTCACCGCGCGCGGCCATCACGGCTACATCCATCGCGAAAAATACTGGGCGCGCGGCGAAGCCATGCCGGTGGCAATGGTCTTGGGCGGCGATCCGCTGGCGTTCTTCTACGGCGGTGTCGAAGCGCCGTACGGCACGTTCGAGCTCGACATCGTCGGCGGCATGCGCGGCCGACCGACCAAGATGGTGCGCGGCAAGATCACCGGGCTGCCGTTTCCCGCCAACGCCGAGATCGTGCTGGAAGGTTTTGTCACGCCCGACAAGCGCAAGGACGAAGGCCCGTTCGGCGAATGGACGGGGCACTATGCCGGCGGCGTGCGGCCGACCGCGGTGCTTGACGTCAAGGCGATTTATCACCGCAACGATCCGATCCTGCTCGGCGTGCCGCCGATGGGCGGCGGCCCGGATGAGATGGCGCGCTATCGCGCCGTGATGCGCTCGGCCATGATCAAGCAGAACATGACCAATGCGGGCGTACCCGGCGTGCAGCAGGTGTGGTGCCACGAGGTCGGCGGCGCGCGCATGCTGCATGCCATCTCGATCACGCAGCGCTATCCCGGCCACGCCGTGCAGGCCGCCCATGTCGGCGCGCAGTGTGGCGCCTCGGCGTACGCTTCCAAATACGTCGTGGTGTGCGACGACGATATCGACGTGACCAATCTCGACCAGATGCTGTGGGCGATGCTCACCCGCACCGATCCCAAGGAATCGATCCAGTTCATCACCGGCTCGTGGGATTCCAGCGCCGATCCGGCGCTGCCGCCGACCCGCCGCGCCGCCGGCGACTTCACCCATTCGGTGGCGCTGATCAACGCTTGCAAGCCGTGGCACTGGCGCGAAAAATTTCCGCCGACCAATACGCCCAGCCCGGAAGTCGCGCGCAAGGCCAAGGAAAAATTCGGCTGGCTGTTGAACGGGAAGAAGTAAAAGTTCGCTTCGCAGTGCCTTCACACCTCGTCATGCGCGGGCTTGACCCGCGCATCCGTGCTGAAGTTAAGCAAACAATGACGCGACCAAGAACTCAGGTGTTCTGATTCAGCATAGACCGCCGGGTCAAGCCCGGCGGTGACGATTAAGGGAGTAATCGCTTATGAAATTGGCTATCCCAGACATGATTTCGCCGTCGTATTTCGTCGCCGAGGCGGCGATCGAGCTCGGCTTCTTCAAGGCCGAAGGTCTCGATGTGTCGCTCGAGCTGGTTTACCCGGTCGACAACGCGTATGCGGCGCTGCGCGACGGCAAGATCGATTTCGTCGGCGGTGCAGGGCACGCGGTGCTCTCGGCTTTTCCGGGTTTTGATGGCGCCAAGCTGATCGCCGCGCAGGCGCAGGGCATGTACTGGTTTCTGGTCATGCGCTCGGACATCGGCGCCAAGCGCGGCGATCTCGAGGTCGTCAAGGGCCGCACCATCGGTGCCGCGCCCTGGGTCAACATGGGTTTGCGCGCGATGTTGCTCGCCGCCGGTATCGATCCGGAGCGCGACCGCGTGCGCATTGCGCCGGTGCCGGGCGCGCTCGGCACCGTGCCCAATTTCGGCGTGATGGCTGCGAAGGCGCTGGAAGCCGGCAAGCTCGACGGCTTTTGGGCCAACGGCATGGGCGCCGAGGTCGCGGTGCGCGGCGGCTACGGCACGGTGGTGGCCGACGTGCGCCGCGGCGACGGCCCGAAGCAGTGCTTCAATTTCACCGCGCCGACCATCGCCGCCACGGACGCGCTGATCGCGCGCGCGCCCGACACCGTGGCCGCCGCGGTGCGTGCTATCGTCAAGACGCAGGCGGCGCTGAAGGCCAACGTGGCGCGCGCCACCGAAGTCGGCAAAAAACTTTTTCCGGAAACCGAAGCCGTGCTGATCGCCGAATTGATCCGCCGCGATCTGCCGTTCTACGACGCCACGCTGCCGCGCAACTTCATCGCCGGCATGACCGCGTTCGCGCGCAGCCAAGGCGTGCTCGACCGCGAGCTGGCCTACGAAAACGTGGTAGCGACGCAGTTCGCGCCATTGTGGAAGGGCTAAGCGCTCGCTGTGACGCCCGGCAAGAGGCCGCACCGGTATTGCGGAATCGCGCCGATCGGGAATTTTTCCTCCGCCACTCCTCTAAAGCGCTTCGCCGGGAGTTTGTTATGATGACCGGAGGGCTGGCGGCTGACGGAGGCGACCATGGCTGACGAAAGAACTTCTCCCGCTGGGCCCGATCTGACGCAGGGCGTCGCGATGTCGGATTTCGTCGACGGCCGGCTGGTCGGCCACGTCGGCGATGACGAGGTGCTGCTGGTGCAGAGCGGCGCCGATATATTCGCGATCGGCGCCCACTGCACGCACTATCACGGGCCGCTCGCCGAAGGCATCGTTACGGACGGTGACGTGCGCTGCCCATGGCACCATGCCTGCTTCGATCTGCGCACCGGCGAGGCCGTGCGCGCGCCGGCGCTGAGCCCGGTCGATTGCTGGAAGGTCGAGCAGCGCGACGGGCGCATTTTTGTAAGAGAAAAGCGCGGGCGCGCAACGCCGCGGCTGCCAGTCTCGGCGAATCTGCCGAGCCGCATTGTCATTGTCGGCGGCGGTGCGGCCGGCTTCGCCGCGGCCGAGATGCTGCGGCGGCGCGGTTTTGGCGGCAGCATCGCGATGCTGAGCAACGATGCCGCGGCACCGGTCGACCGGCCGAACCTGTCGAAGGATTATCTCGCCGGGAGCGCGCCCGAGGATTGGCTGCCGCTGCGGCCGGACACGTTCTATTCCGAGAGCGGCATCGAGCTGCGTCTCAACACCGAGGTCGTCGGTATCGATCCGAAAGCGCGCCGGGTTTCGACGGCGGACGGCAAGACGTTGGCCTACGATCGCTTGCTGCTCGCCACCGGCGCCGAACCGGTCCGGCTGCCGATCCCGGGCGCCGACCCGTCGCGTCTTCATTTGCTGCGTACGCTCGCAGATTGCCGCGCCATCATCGCGGCGGCGAGCAACGCCCGCCGCGCGCTGGTGATCGGCGCGAGTTTCATCGGGCTAGAGGTTGCGGCGTCGCTGCGCACGCGCGGCATCGAGGTCGTTGTTGTCGCGCCCGAAGCGCGGCCGATGGAGCGCGTGCTCGGGCCCCAAATGGGCGACTTCGTTCGCAAACTCCATGAGGAGCACGGCGTCGCGTTTCGTTTGCAAGACACTGTTGCCGGCATCGACGGCCGCCGCGCCACGCTCAAGAGCGGCGGCACGGTGGAGGCGGACCTCGTTGTTGTTGGCGTTGGCGTGCGGCCGCGCCTTACGCTCGCCGAGCAGATCGGGCTTACGCTCGATCGCGGCGTCGTGGTGAACCAGTTCCTGGAAACCAGCGCGCCCGGCATTTACGCCGCCGGCGACATTGCGCGCTGGCCCGATCCGCATTCCGGCGCCGCGATCCGCGTTGAGCACTGGGTCGTCGCCGAACGCCAAGGTCAGACTGCGGCGGTCAACATGCTCGGGCAGAGCGAGCGCTTCGATGCCGTGCCGTTCTTCTGGAGCCAGCATTACGACGTGCCGATCAATTACGTCGGACACGCCGAGCAGTGGGACGAGATCGCCATCGACGGCGACATCGGCGTCAAGGATTGCCTGCTGCGCTACAAGCGCCAAGGCCGCGTGCTCGCGGTCGCCTCGATCTTCCGCGACGTCGCGAGACTCCAGGCCGAGGTGGCGATGGAACGACAAGCGGCGTGATAAGGGCGGTCAGAACCCGCCAGCGGTGAAATTGAGCCGCTGCGTCACGTCGCCCGGCTGGGTGGCGAACGGATAGGCGTAATCGACCTCCATGTTGCCGAACGGCGAGGCCCAAACG
>JASHXZ010000128.1 GCA_030043285.1 Xanthobacteraceae bacterium
CGTGCGACGACGCTTCAATGGCCAGATGGGTCACACCATCGTCGGCGAGTTGTTGCAGCGAGCGATGCAGCACGACCGGATCGGGCGTGGTCAGCGAGCCGTAAGTCTCGCCGCGCGGCGACACGACCCCGATGGTGCCGATCGAAGCGGCGCGATCGCCAAGCGCGTCCCAGATTTGGCGCGTGAATGAGGCGACCGAGGTCTTGCCGCTGGTGCCGGTGACGGCGGCGATGACGCCCGGCTGCCGCGGATAAATTTTTGACGCCGCGTAAGCGAGCGCGCGCCGCGCATTCGGGACACGCGCGAACACGACGGTGTCGGGCAGCAAACGCTCCGGCCGCCGCTCCGCCATCAAGGCGACCGCGCCGGCGGCCAGCGCCTGATCGACAAAGCGCAGCCCGTCGGTTTTGCCGCCGGCAATCGCCACGAACAGATCGCCGGGTTTGACCGCGCGGCTGTCGGCGGTCACGCCGGCGCAGTCGATATCGCCGCCTGCCGCGGCGATTTCGGCGTCAGGCGGCAGAAGCTCGCGAAGTTTCATGGCGGGCGGTCCGCATCGGAGCACCGCCTTACCTGCTTTCCCGCACCGAGGCCAGTATCAGCTTGTCGGCGGTCGGCAGGTCGAGGCGAGGCACGATGCCAAGGAGCGGCGCGATGCGCGCGACCACCGCGCCGCCGGTCGGAACCGCGTTCCACCCCGACGTGTTGAAGCCCATCGTCTCCGGCAGCTTCTGCGGTTCGTCGAGCATGATCAGCAAGAGGTAGCGCGGCTTGTCGGCCGGAATGATCGCCATGAAATCGGTGAGCACCTTGGTCTTGGAGTAACGACCGTTGACCACCTTGTCGGCCGTGCCGGTCTTGCCGCCGATATAGTAGCCGGGCACGTCGGCTTTGCGCGCGGTGCCCTTTTCGACGTTGAGCCGCATCAGGTAGCGCATCATCGCGCTGGTCTCGGGCTTGACCACGCGTACGCCCAGCGCATCGGCTTCGGCCTGCGTGCGCTTTAAGAATGTCGGTGGGATCAATATGCCGCCGTTCATCAGCGCGGCAACGCCCATCACTGCCTGCAACGGCGCCACCGAGAGACCGTGGCCGAACGCGATGGTGATGGTGTTGAGCTCGCCCCAGCGCTTGGGCACGATCGGCTCGGCGCTTTCCGGCAGCTCGGTGTGCAGCCGATCGAGCTGGCCCATCTTTTTCAGGAACGCCTTGTGGGCGTCGACACCCATCGCCATGGCGATGCGCGCGGCGCCGATGTTCGACGAATAGGTGAAGATTTCCGGCACGCTCAGCGCGCGGTGCTGCGGCTCGTAATCGTGAATCGTGAAGCGGCCGAAATGCAGCGGCGCGCTCGCGTCGAACATCGAGTTGAGCGTGACCTTGCCGGAATCGAGCGCCATCGCCACGGTGAACGCCTTGAAGGTCGAGCCCATCTCGTAGACGCCGGTGGTCAGCCGGTTGATGCGGGTCGGATCGAGCGCCTCGCGCGGATTGTTCGGGTCGTAGTCGGGCTCCGACACCATGGCGACGATTTCGCCGGTGTGCACGTCGAGCACGACGCCGGCGGCGGCAATGGCGTGGAATTTCGCCCGCGCCGCAACCAGTTCGTCGCGCAGCGCATGCTGCACGCGCAGATCGACCGCGAGCTGCACCGGGGTCTGCAGCCGATCGGTGGCGAGCCCCGCCATGTGCAGCGCGGCGAGGCCGTGACCGTCGAGCCACTTCTCGATGCCGGCGATGCCCTGGTTGTCGATGTTGACGTGGCCGATCAGGTGCGAAACTTCCGGGCCGTTCGGATAGTCGCGCTTGTTCTCCTTGAGGAAGCCGATGCCGGGCAGGCCCTGACGATAGATCTCGCGCTGCTGCTCGGGCGTGATGTCGCGCTTGAGCCAGACGAAGCCGCGCTTCGAGCACAGCCGCTCGCGCGTTTCGTGGGCGTCGAGATCGGGCAAATCGGCGGTGAGCAGTTCGACCGCCTCGTCGCAATCGATGATGCGCCGCGGCTCGCCGTAGAGCGAGGGCACGCGCACGTCGGTCGCCAGAACTTCGCCGTTGCGGTCGAGAATGTCGGGGCGCGCGGTGGCGACCGCGTCGCCCGTCACCACGCGATGCGGCGCCCGGCTGTCGGCAACGATGCCGAACAGAACGAGGCGCGCGGCGATGATCGTGTAGACGACGATAAAGCCGACGATGGCAAGCCCGACGCGCGCCCGCGCCTTGGCGCTGCGGTCGACGTCGCGACCGTACAAGAGCGTGCGCTTGAGCCGCCGCAGCCACGGCTCGCCGATAGCAGCGGGATCGGTAATCGGGAGTGTCTCCGCTATCGCGCTCATTGCGCCGGTGCTCCCGTATTGGACGAAGCTGGGCTGGGCGAATCTGCCGCCGCAGCCGGAGGCGCGGCTCCATTGGGCGCACCGGCCGCATTCGGCCCGGCGATGCTGCCGGTGATCGCGACCGGCTCCTCCAGATTTTCGATCATGCCGCCGATCGGATCTTTGGCGCCGGGCCGCATGTAATCAGGCGGCTGATCGGGCAGATGATCGAGCGTGTCGAACTGGGTCGGCACGATCTCTTTGAGCTTGAGGAAGCGCTTGGCGAGCGCTTCGATGCGCGCCGGGTTGTCGAGCTCGCCCCATTCGGCGCGCAGCGACGCGATGGTGTCGCGCTCGCGCCGCACCTCGGTGCGCAGCTTGGCGAGCCGCTCGGCCTGCACGGTCGAGTCGAATTTGATCCGGTAGACGTAAGCTGCGGCCATAACCAGCGCGCCGATCACGACCAAATTCAAGATCCTGACGATCACGCCCGCCCCCTCATGATGTCGGCGAGCGAGGGAAGATGGGGCAACA
>JASHXZ010000608.1 GCA_030043285.1 Xanthobacteraceae bacterium
CAGGAACCGCGTGTTGTCGTAGATGAACGGCGAAATGATGACGAGGTCGGCCTCGATCGTGTTGTCGGAACGGTCCAGCGCGTAATAGGACACGCCAATCGCCTTGCCGCTGTTGTCGGTGTTGATGCGATGGCACGTCGCACCGGTGATGAGCTTGAAGTTGCCGGTGGCATCGGCCTCGGGCAACTTGGTGACGAGGATCGACGACTTCGCCGCGACATGGCAGCCGAACGCCTGGCAGAAGCCGCAATAGGTGCAGCCGGGCCGGTCCTTGTAGGGCTGCGACAGGATCGCGTGCGGCGACGAGAACGGGTGATAGCCGAGCTTGTTGGTGGCGTCGTGGAACAGGATGCTGGCTTGATCCATCAACAGCGGCGGCAGCGGATAGTCGCGCTGCCGCGCCGACTCGAAAACATTGCCGCCCTGGATTTTCTGGCCCTTGAGGTTGCCGGCCTTGCCGGAGACGCCGAGATCGAATTCGGCGCGCTCGTAGAACGGCTCGATCTCCGCATAGCTGACCGGCCAGTCGACCAGCGATGAATCGGCCGGGATGGCCTTCTCGCCATAGCGTTCGACGGTCTTGGTGCGGACGCGGAAATCGTCCTCGTGCATGCGCCACGACAGCGCGCCGTAATGCACGGTGCCGCCGCCGGCCTGGTTGCCGTTGTTCTGTACGGGAATAGGATGCGCCGCGGCGTTGCTGTTGGGCCGCCAAGTCACCGGCATCCGTTTCGGGTCCGGCCGCAAGTCCTGGCGCTGGAAATAGCGCAGCTCGTCGTGCGGCTCGAAGTCGGCGGTTTTCAGCCGCGGCCCGCGTTCGAGCCCGATCACCTTGATGCCGGCCTTGGCGAGCTCGGCCGCCATGATCCCACCCGCGGCGCCCACGCCGACGATGACCACATCGGTTTTTTGCGTTGCCATGGCTGATCTCCTCCCAAAACGGAACTGCTGTTTTTTCCGGATGAAGCGCCGATCTCGGCTGACTGCTCGCCCGCTGCGGCGCTGCGTATTGTCCCGGCGCCCAGCGCTCTAAGTCTTCTTACCTTTCAGCCGCGATTGCAGGCCGACGATCGGCTCGCGGGTAAACGCCTCCTTGCTCGCCATGTCCTCGGCGGTGAACATCATCTGCGCGCCGGGGAAACCGACCAGGACCCAGCCGGCAAAGTCCTTGTTACCGCCATAGACCGGGTCGGCGAACATGCCCTCGAGCGTGTGCTTGCGCACGGTGTTGAAGAACGCTGACGCGGTCGGCCAGGAAAACGCGGTCGACTTGCCGTGCTCAAGTGCCGTGATGGTTTCGTCCTGCTGGGCGGGGCTGAGATTGCGGAACAGCTTGCCGTAAGCGGCGACGCAGTGGGCGTCGAGCTGCGTGAGCCCGCGCCGGTAAAAATCCTGCTGGTCCGCGTAAGCGCCGGAAAGCGCCAGATCGATATAGTTGAGTACGCCCGCGTCGGTGGCGCCAGGCTTACCGGGCGCGCCGGGCATCAGCCGCTCGGCGAACGCCGCGATGGTGCGCGCATTGTCGTCGTTGAAGAACGCGCCGTGACGGTCGCCCATCAGCGGCATCGTGGCGTCGTGGCCGGCCGCTTCGTTGGCGGCGACCTGCGGGCCGTGATGCTCGGCTGTCTTGGCTAAAGCCTGCGGCGCCAATGCCGCGGCCGCGCCGGCACCGATTGCCGTGCCAACCAAAAATTTGCGGCGGCTTTCATCGTGCTTGGCCATGGCGTGTGTCCTCCCTCATGGCTGCATCGGCGAGACGCGGCGCTGCAACGCCTGCGATGCAGTCGGGCCCGTGGACGGGCTCTCGCCGCTTAGACTGTCCGCTTTCGCGCAGACGCGCAAGGCGGAATTCGGAACTGCCCGATGCGTGACCGCGCCAGCACACAGGGGGAAAAATGAATTCATCATTCCGAGGAGCGCAGCGACGAAGCAATGTAGCAGTCGGTGCACGCTGCTTTTGGATCGCCGTGCCTCGCTGGAGAATTACGCGCTGCATCCCCCGGAAGGAGGACAGCAGTGAATGCGCTGTTGCAACCGCATTACGAGAAGCAGCATTAAATATGTTCCTAAGCAAAATTTATGCGTCATTAGCAAAATGTCGGTTTCTTTTGTTCACTTTCCGACGTTAAAAATCCAAAAATTTGCTAGCGCTGCTCGTTGGGTAAGCTAACGTGAAGTTGGGTGAGGCGCCGCAAGCGCGCGACCTGCCATGCCGAGAAAATTCACTGATTTTCCCAAGCTGCGGCTACCGCCAGGCGCGCGGTAAGTGAAAAGAATTAAGGAGATTCAGATGTTGAGTCGGAAGCTAACGGTGCGGCTCGTCACGACGATGATGCTTCTCTCGCTCGGTTTCGTTCTTTATCCTCAAGGGCCTGCAAATGCCGCCAAGTTCTGTGCTGAGTTAAGAGGCGCAACAGCGAGTGGACACCCTGACTGTTCGTTTGCGACGCTCGGCGACTGCCGCTCGCACGTAAGGTCCGGAGGCGGCGGGCACTGCTACAAATTACGCCAGTAAGATCATCTCACGGCCGCGGCCCACTCTTGCGGCGCGGAGCCTCATCCTCCCCGCGCAAGCGGGGGGAGGGGCGGAGGCGTCAACGCGGTTTGGCAGCCGAAACTGCGCGATCTGATTGCGCACCCTGCTGCGGGACCGGCGCGATGTACGTGTTGTTGGGTTCGCAATGGCCGCCGAGGCCGCTGATGGTAACCATGCACTGCTCGCGCGTGACGAAACCGCAATTCGTCGCGTTACCGTCGCCAGTGCTGATGTATGCGCACCACGGATAGTTCTGCGCCAACGCACTGGTACTAAGCGCTCCCGCGGCAAGCAGGATTCCGATCGCAACGATCAATGCCCGCATGGTTGGCTTTGCGCTCCGTCGATCATACGCCAATGTCCTCCTGCGCCGAACTTGTCAACTCCGTGCGCTCGAACCGCTGCCGGAGATGCACAAGGGCGAATTCTCAGTTGGGTCGAAACCGTCGGCATCCGTCGGCTGCCTCAATGCATCGCGGCGCCGACGCGCGGCGCCAGCGCGCCGGGATGGCGGATCACGTGACCGGCGAGGCGATGCGCAGCAGTCGCCGCGTGCATCGGCTCGCTGCCAGACAGTCGCGCCGCCAGATAGCCGGCATTGAAACCGTCGCCGGCGGCGGTGGTGTCGACCGGCACCAAAACTTCCGGCACCGGCACGAAGTCCTGCGCGCCGGCACTGGCGACCAGCGCGCTGTTCGGCCCGTTCTTGACGACGATCTCGCCGACGCCGAAGGCCTGCAGCCGCGCCACCGTCGCTTCCGGACTTGGATCGCCCCACAGCACCGCTTCGTCGTCGAAGGTCGGCAGCGCGATATCGACGCGCTTGAGCGTTTCGATGAAGACGGTTCGCGTGCGCGGCAGATCGCCCTTCCAGCCGCGCGGCCGGAAATTGCCGTCGAACGCCACCTTGGCGCCTTGGCGCCGCGCCACTTCCAGCACCGCGAGAAAGCGGCCGATGCTGTTGGTCGACAACAGCGACAGCGTGATGCCCGAGAAGTAGATCAGCTTGGCGCCGACCAAACCTTCGGCGAGGCGCATCCAGTCCGGCAGGTCGAACAGTTCCTGCACCGGCGCGCTGTCGCGCCAATAGTGCACAGCGCGCTCGCCGTTCGGCCCGCCCTCGACCAGACAAAGCGCCGGCAGGCGGCCGCGGACGCGTAACACCAGGTTCGTGGCGATGCCCTCCGCCGCCGCCAGCGCCAGCATGCTTTCCGAATACGGATCGTCGCCGATCGCGGTGGCAAAGCCGGCATCGATGCCGGCGCGCGCCAGATAGACGGCGGTGTTGAACGTGTCACCGCCGCAGGACAGCGCGAAGCGCCCGTCGCCGCCGCGCTTGAGCTCGATCAGCGCCTCGCCGACGCAGATCGCGCGCCCGGTTTGCTCGCTCATGACGTTATCCTTGCGCCGCGGCGGGACGCCGTGCCGCCCAATTGCCGCGGCTGAGAAAATAGCCGACCGCGCTCAAAAGCGCGATGCAGAAGGTGACCGGCCAATCGGTCGCATACGCTATGGCGATGCCGAGCCAAGCCTCGGCCAACGCCAACGCAGCCGAGACAATCATTCCTCCCCACAGACCCGTCACCAGGCGCTGCGCCGTGGCCGGCGGACCGACCATCAGCGCGAACACCAACAGCACGCCGACGATCTGCGCGCTCTCCGATACGGCGAGCGCGACAATCGCCATGAACGCCGTCGAGACGAATCGCACCGGCACGCCTTTGGCCTCCGCAAGTTCCGGCTGCAGGGTGACAAAAATCAGCGGCCGCATGATGACCGCCAAACCGGCGAGCGTCACGACGCCGAGTCCGAGCAACGTCAGGATAGTCGAGCGGTCGACTGCGAGCACGTTGCCGAACAGCAAGGCCGTCGCCTGGGCGGCGAACGCCGTATAGTAATGCAGAAACAGCAATCCGAATCCCAGCGCCAGCGACAGCACCACGCCGATGGCGACGTCGCGGCCGCTGATGCGCTCGCCCAGCAAGCCGATCGCAACGCCGGCAGCGACGGTAAAGCCGACCATCCCCCAGACCGGAGTAAGGCCGATCAACACCGCGCCAGTCGCGCCGGCAAAGCCGATATGACCGAGCGCGTGGCCGGCAAATGTTTGACCGCGCAGCACCAGGAAATAACCGACTAGGCCCGACACCACAGCCGCCACGCCCGCGGCGGCGAACGCGTTGCGCATGAACTCGTATTCAAGCATGGCGGTGGTCGTGGTGATGATGGCCGTGATTGTGGGGATGGGCGTCGTCGTGGCTGTGCTCGTGCTGATGATCGGAGCGCTCGACGTTGCGGCCACGCGACAGCACGAAAATATGGCCATCGGCCCGCACCACTTCGATGCGCGCATCGTAGAGCCGCGACAGCACCGGCCCGGTCATCACTTCGGCCACGGTGCCGAGCGCGGCCTGGCCGTTGCCGAGATAGAGCACACGGTCCAGCGCGCCGATCAGCTGGTTCAGCTCGTGGGCGGAAAACAACACCGTGATGCCGCGCTCGCGGGCAAAGCCGCGCACCAGTTCGACCACGGATTCCTGGTGGCGCTGGTCGAGGCTGATCAGCGGTTCGTCGAGCAACAGCAGTTTCGGCTCGCCCAGCAGCGCCTGGGCAAGCAGCAGACGCTGGCGTTCACCGCCCGACATTTCGGCGAGCGGCCGTTCGGCAAGCTCGCGCGCGCCGATGGCGGCGAGCGTTTCCGCAACAGCCTTGCGTTCGAGACGCGAGCGGACCGGCAACCCCCAGCGCTCGCCGCGCAGCGAGCTGGCGATGAAATCGACGCCGCGCACGCGCAAATCCGGCAGCAGGGTGCGCACTTGCGGCAGATAGCCGATGGTGGGATCGCCGCGCTGCGGCACGCGGCCTAACACGGCAATGCTGCCAGCGTCGGGTCGAATGAGGCCGAGAATAGCGCGAAACAGCGT
>JASHXZ010000609.1 GCA_030043285.1 Xanthobacteraceae bacterium
ATTGCACCGTCGGTCAAGCTCGTTCATCAGGTGGTCGGCGATCTGTCGTCCTCGCTTGCCGAGCTGGCGCAACGTTCGCTGCAGCCATCGCAAAGCTGGCCGGCAAAGGAAAACGACATCGCCGCGCACCGCCGCGCCTTTGGCGCCGCGCTGCGGCCCGCCAACGGCGCGTTCTCCGCACACGCCGCGATCGACGCGGTGCGCCGCGCGCTGCCGCAAGACGGCGTGCTCGCCTTCGACGTCGGCGCCCACACCCATCAGATCGCGAGCCAGTGGCCGGTTTATGCGCCAAAAACGTTCCTCATCACCAACGGCTGGTCGTCGATGGGTTTTGGCCTGCCGGCGGCGATCGCCGCAAAGCTGGCGCGGCCCGACCTGCCGGTGGTCTGTCTGATCGGCGACGGCTGTTTTCAGATGACATGCGGCGAAGTCGCGGTGGCCAAGCGCAAAAAGCTTGCGCTGCCGATCGTGGTGCTCGACGACCGCTGGCTGGCGCTGATCAAGGTCAAGCAGATCCGCCGCCAATTCCCGCTCTACGGCACCGAACTGCAGCAGGAAGAATACCGCGAGCCGCCGGCGCATTATTTCGGCGTGCCGGCGCGCGGCGTCCGCAGCGCCGCAGATTTGGAGGCGGCAGTCCGGCAGGCGCTCGCAGCCGACGGCCCGACCGTGATCGAGGCCGTGGTCGATTCCGAGCACTATGTCGACACGGTGTACGATTAGGCCCCAAGGACCTCGTTCAGCTTGCGTGAAGCGCGAAAGTTATTAATCGTTTTCAGCTCTTTTCGATACTAAGATATTGAATAAACTACAGAATATTCATCTAAAAGACATCAAACGAAATCTATGCGGCTCGTTCAGAATTCTGGCGATTTATCATCCGAATTCAGCGTCAGTCACCCTTTGCGTCGGGGAATTTGACGGCCTTTGCTTGCGTTACCCATCTGGAAACGACATCGCCGCCAGCGCCGCGGCCCGGCCGCCGCGGCCGTTAACCCCTTGTTAGGGTTAACGGAATACTGCTCATCGTCGTTGGTAATCCTTCGCGGCGATGAGATGCGTTTGATCCGGTTCCGCTCCGCGCGCCTATTGGCCTCGGCCGCCTGTTTCGCCACGATCGCCGTGCTCTCGGCCGGCTGCCAGACCACGCAAAGCACCGCCACGACCGGTTCGCTAGGGCTCGCCGCCCCCGAAAATCACACCGATGCCGACTGGCGCCGCGATCTCGCGGTCTATGGCCCGAAATATCGGGCCGATCCCAACAATCTGGCGCTGGCGCTGCGCTACGCCCAGGCGCTGCGCGCGACCGGGCAGCGCGCCCAGGCGCTCGCGGTGCTGGAGCGCGCCTCGATGGCGGCGCCGCACGACAAGGCCGTGCTCGGCGAATACGGCCGCGCGCTCGCCGACGTTGGCGATTACCAGCAGGCCTTCGACGTGCTCGGCCGCGCTCACTCGCCCGACCAGCCGGACTGGCGCATTCTCTCCGCGCAAGGCGCCGTGCTCGACCAGATGGGCCATCACAATGAGGCGCAGCGCTTTTATCTGACCGCGCTCAAGATCGTTCCCGACGAGCCTTCGGTGCTGTCGAATCTCGGCCTGTCCTACGCGCTGTCGCACGACCTGCCGAAGGCCGAGGAGACGCTGCGCCGCGCCGCCGCGCATCAGCCGGTTGATCCGCGGGTGCGGGCGAACCTGGCGCTGGTCGTCGGCCTGCAGGGCCGCTTCGCCGAAGCTGAAACCATCGCGCGCGCCGATCTACCGGCCGAAGAGGCCGCCGCCAACGTCGCCTACTTGCAGCAGATGCTGGCGCAGAAGAGCACCGCGCAGAAGAGCACTCCGCAGAAACCGCTCGCCAACGCGCGGGTGCGTCCCGACATGGGACGCGTGGCAAACGACGATTAGCGATTAGCGATTAGGGCAGCAGGGTTCTTCACCTCGCTATTCGCTATTCGCTATTCGCCACTCGCTACTTTCCCTACCGCAGCGCCATCACCTTGATGGCGGCCGGGCCGAGAATGACCACGAACAGCACCGGCAGGAAGAACACGATCATCGGCACGGTGAGCTTCGGCGGCAGGCCGGCGGCCTTCTTCTCGGCTTCCGCCATGCGCATGTCGCGATTTTCCTGCGCCAACACCCGCAACGTGGCGCCGAGCGGCGTGCCGTAGCGCTCGGCCTGCTGCAAAGCGAGGCACACCGCGCGCACGCCCTCGATACCGGTGCGCTGCGCCAAGTTCTCGTAGGCCTGGCGGCGATCCGGCAGATAGGACAATTCCGCCGTGGTCAGGGTCAGCTCCTCGGCCAGCGCCACCGATTGCGAGCCGATCTCCTCGCTGACCTTGCGGAACGCCGCTTCGACCGACATGCCGGACTCGACGCAGATCAGCATCAGGTCGAGCGCGTCGGGGAACGCCCGCTTGATCTGCAGCTGCCGGCGCTGGATCTGGTTCTTCAGATAAAGGTTCGGCGACTGCAAGCCCAAATAGGCGCAGCCGATCGACATCGCCACTTTCATCATCGGCGGATAATCGAGCTTGAGCACTACGAAGATGTAGAACACCGATGCGATCAGCATGACGATCGGCATGGCCATGCGGAAGAACAGATAGGTGACGTACGGTGCGTGGCCGCGATAGCCGGCCTGCATCAGCATGGTGCGGGCATGGGCCTGGCCCAGCCATTTGTTGAGGTCGAACTTGTCGACCACGGTCTTCATGTACATGCGCGGCGACTGGCGCAGCGACACCTTGCTGCCCTGCGCCAGGCGCTCGCGCTCGCGCTGCCGCATCTTTTCCCGTTCCAGCGCCACGGCTTTCATGCGCTTGTTCAACGAATCCGTCGCCAGCATCGGCATCGCCAGCGTGAGCACCGTGGCGCCGGCGGCGACTGCGGCGAACAGCATGGTGAGCACCTGCGGATCGAGAAGCTGTTGAATGATGAAGCGCATCGCCCGCTACCTTAGAAATCGAAGTTGATCATCTTGCGCATCACCAGAATGCCGATCGTCATCCAGGTCGCCGAGGCGACCAGCATCATGCGGCCGAGCTGCTCGGTCCAAAGAAGCTCGATGTATTGCGGACTGGTGAAATAGACGAGGCTCATGACGACGATCGGCAGCGCGCCGATGATGCTTGCCGAAGCCTTGGCTTCCATCGACATCGCCTTGATCTTGGCCTTCATCTTCTTGCGGTCGCGCAACACCCGCGACAGGTTGCCGAGCGCCTCGGACAGGTTGCCGCCGGCACGCTGCTGGATCGAGATGACGATGCCGAAGAAATTCGCCTCGGCAAGCGGAATGCGCTCGTAAAGCTTCACGCAGGCCTCGCCGAGCGGAATGCCGATGGTCTGCGTCTCGATAATGGCGCGGAATTCGCTGCGCACCGGCTCAGGTGCTTCGGTGGCGATCAGGCGCAGGCTATCGAGCAGCGGCAAGCCGGACTTGATGCCGCGCACGATCACGTCGACGGCGTCCGGCAACGCCTCGAGAAACCGCGACTCGCGACGTTTTTTGAGAAATTTCAGAACCCAAAGCGGCAGTCCGAAGCCGGCGGCGAAGCCGAATCCCAACGCCGGCAACAAGCCGCCGCTAAGCAGAATAAAGGCCGCCGCGAAGGCGGCGACGCCGAGAATTGCGGCGGTGACGATGAAGCGGCGCTTCGACCAGGCGAGCCCGGCTTGGGTGAGGCGTACCGCGAGCGGCACGCGTTTGGCTTTCTTCTGCCGCTCCTCCAGCTCCTTGAGCGTGCCTTCGATCTGCTCGCGCCGCGGCTTCTGCGGACCGCGGGTCGGCCGGGCGATCGGCTCGGCGCGGGCGACGCTCGCCTTGCGCCGCTCCGCCTTCCGCTCGCCGGACAGGAACGGATAAACGAAGACCCAGGCGACCCCGCCGATCGCCACCGCTACCATGAAGAACAGGCTGTAATTTTCCATCGCCGCGTCACTCTCTAAGCGTGCGCCGGCTCGTGGACTTCCGCGGCATCGAGCGCGGCGGCAAGGTGCGCTTCCTCGCCGTAGTAGCGCGCCCGCTCCCAGAATTTCGGCCGGCCGATGCCGGTCGAGCGGTGACGCCCGAGCAGGTTGCCGTTGGCGTCCTCGCCGAGGATTTCGTAGACGTAGATATCCTGCGTGATGATGACGTCGCCTTCCATGCCCATCACCTCGGTGATGTGGGTGATGCGCCGCGAACCGTCGCGCAGGCGCGCCGCCTGGACGACGACGTCGATCGAGCCGCAGATCATCTCGCGGATGGTGCGTGACGGCAGCGAGTAGCCGCCCATGGTGATCATCGATTCGATGCGGGACAGCGCCTCGCGCGGCATGTTGGCGTGCAGCGTGCCCATCGAGCCGTCGTGGCCGGTGTTCATCGCCTGCAGGAGGTCGAACGCCTCGGGGCCGCGCACCTCGCCGACGATGATGCGTTCCGGCCGCATGCGCAGGCAGTTCTTCACCAGATCGCGCATCGTGATCTGGCCCTCGCCTTCCAGGTTGGGCGGCCGGGTTTCGAGCCGCACCACGTGCGGCTGCTGCAATTGCAGTTCGGCGGCGTCTTCGCAGGTGATGATGCGTTCGTCGTCGTCGATGTAGCGGGTGAGGCAGTTGAGCAGCGTGGTCTTGCCCGAGCCGGTGCCGCCGGAGATCAGCGTGTTGACACGGCAGCGGCCGATCACCTTGAGAAGCTCGGCGCCTTCGGGCGATACCGAGCCGAACCTGGTGAGCTGCTCGAGCGTCAGCTTGTCCTTGCGGAATTTGCGGATGGTGAGCGCCGGGCCGTCGATCGCCAGCGGCGGCACGATGGCGTTGACGCGCGAACCGTCGGGCAGGCGCGCGTCGCAGATCGGCGAGGATTCGTCGACGCGGCGGCCGACCTGGCTGACGATGCGCTGGCAGATGTTGAGCAGCTGGTTGTTGTCGCGAAAGCGGATGCCGGTCTTCTGTATCTTGCCGCTGACTTCGATGTACACCGTGCCGGAGCCGTTCACCATGATGTCGGCGATCTCGTCGCGGGCGAGCAGCGGCTCCAGCGGCCCGTAGCCGAGCACGTCGTTGCAAATGTCGTCGAGCAGGTCCTCCTGCTCGGAGATCGACATCACGATGTTCTTGATCGCGATGATCTCGTTGACGATGTCGCGAATTTCCTCGCGCGCCGAGTCGGCGTCAAGCTTGGCCAATTGGGCGAGATCGATGGCCTCGATCAGCGCACCGAAGATGGTGCCCTTGACCTCGTAGTAGGTCTCCGAGCGCCGCGCATCCACCGCGGTCGGGATCGGTTGCGTCTTCTGGCCGCCGACATTGGGCTTGCCGGTCGGCGCACCGACGATCGGCGCGCCCAGTCCTGCCGAGGGAAACGGCGTGCGTCCGGCCTCGCCGATGGCAGCGGCGGAGGCTCCTGGGACCGGCGCCGCCGGCGGTGGCGGCGCTATCGGCTGCAGCGCAGCTTGCGGTCGCTGCTCGCCGCCGGCTATCGGACTTCCGTTGGTGGGACGCTTACCAAACACGACGCAACTCCCTTACGCTTGCGCTTAGCGCAGCAGTTTTTCGATCAGCGGCGACAAGAATCCCCCGCGCTGCTTCTTGGGCTGGACCCGCCCGGTGAGCAGCTGGGCGAGTTCGCGGAAGACTTCCGCGGTGCGGTGACTCGACGAAATCTCGGCGATCATCTGGCCGTTATTGGCCGCCGAACCGAACAACGACGGTTCGAACGGAATGGCCGCAACCGGCTCGTCCTCGAGCGCCTTGGCGAAATCCGCGGCCTTGATCTCCGGACGCTTCGGCACGCCGACCTGGTTGAGGCAGTACAGCGGGCGATGATCGTTCGGCCGCGCCGCCTTGAGGAAATCGTACATGTTCTTGGCGTTGCGCAGGTTGGCGAGATCGGGCGCGGCGACGATGAGGATGTCGTCGGCGGCGACCAGGCTCTGCTTGGTCCAACCGGCCCATTGGTGCGGCACGTCGAGCACGACGCACGGCACGGTGGTGCGCAGCGAATCGAAGATGGCCTCGAAGGCGTCGGCGCCGAAGTCGTAGACGCGGTCGAGCGTCGCCGGCGCCGCCAGCAGACTTAAATGATCGGTGCACTTGGCGAGCAGGCGATCGACGAAGGCGGTATCGACGCGGTCGGGCGAGAATACCGCTTCGGCGATGCCCTGCGGCGGATCCTGGTTGAAGTCGAGGCCGGCCGTGCCGAATGCGAGATCGAGGTCGGCGACGACGGAGTCGAGCGCCAGGTCGCGGGCGATGCTGAAGGCGACGTTGTGGGCGACGGTCGAGGCGCCGACGCCGCCTTTGGCGCCAACCACCGCGACGATGCGGCCGACCGGCTTGGCGTCCGGCGCCGAGAACAGTCCGCACACCGAGCGCACCACCTGCAGCGCCCCGATCGGCGAAATCAGATAATCGCTGACGCCGCGGCGCACTAGCTCGCGATACAGCATGACGTCATTGGTGCGGCCGACGACGATGACGCGCGTGCCGGGATCGCAGACTTCGGCGAGCTGATCGAGGCCGGCCAAAATATCGTCGCCGCCGTTTTCCGATTCCAGGATGATGACATTGGGTGTCGGCGCGCTGCGATAGGCTTCGGCGGCCGCGGTGAGACCGCCCATCTGGATGCGCAGGTGCGCCTTGGCCATGCGCCGGTCTTCGCCGGCGGCCTGCACGGCGGCGGCGGTATCGACGGTGTCGCAGAACGCCTGCACCGACACGCGCGGCGCCGGCGCGATCTGCTCGTCGCGGCCGACGATATCGTCGGCGGCGGCTTCCTCGATTGTTGCTTCGCTGGCCTGTCGCATGGTTTTGGCGGCGTTACTGCCCGACGTTGGAGATGCGTCCCGAGCTGATGGTGCTGTTCTGGTAGGTCGTGCCGGTGGCCTGGCCAGCGCGGTATTTTTCCACGACCGTGGTGCGCCGCATGGTGTAGACCGGCGTTTCGGCGCGCGGCTGCACCAGGTCGGC
The DNA here is from genome assembly GCA_030043285.1 of Xanthobacteraceae bacterium. GTDB lineage: Bacteria > Pseudomonadota > Alphaproteobacteria > Rhizobiales > Xanthobacteraceae > BOG-931. Next base: position 6,952 of record JASHXZ010000609.1, read on the forward strand.
GGGGTCGGCGACCATGGCGGCGAGATTGCGCTGCGTGGCGCAGCCGTAATTCCACTGCGGCTGATTTTCGTTGTAGTCGCTGTTCATGCTCGGCCCTATGTCCTCGGGCCACAGCCCGCACGGTCCGGCTTGCGCCGTCATGCGCGGATAGCTGATGCGCACCGGCGCCAGCGTGCGCAGCGTCACGCGGTAGCTGCGCACCGCGATGCTCGCCGGCGGTACGCCGCTAGCGGCGATGATCGATGCAATCTCGTGCGTCGCCGCGGCCGACGACGCTTCGTTCGCCGTGCCGACCGGCACGTCGATGATGACGCCGCCGGTGGCCTCGTCGCGCCACGACTGAGCGAAGGCCAGCACCTCGGCGCGCTGCGCCGGGGTGAGCGTGCCGCGATTGACGCCGATGAACACCCGCAGCGTCTGGTCCTTCTCGGTGATCGAGATCGGGTGGCGCAGCCGATAATCGTACGCCACGTCCGGCGCGCCGGTGATCGGCCGATCGGTGTTGCAACCGCAGACGAGCGCGGCGCCGCCGAGCGCCAGCGCCGTGCGCAACAGCCATGCCGCGCGCGCCGCGCGGCCGGCGACTTTGGTGCGGATGTGATGCATCGATCGTCTCCTGCGGCCCCGCGTCAATCGAGGATGAAGCCGTACTTGCCGTAATAGGCGTCCGGCGGCGGCTCGACCTTGCCGCCGACGCCATAGATGCGATTGAAGCGGCCGAGCAGAACCTGCGCCGGATCGCTCGGGTCGGCGAACCCGTCGTCGGGCCG
>JASHXZ010000610.1 GCA_030043285.1 Xanthobacteraceae bacterium
TACATGTTGTTCTCGAGCGCGCGCGCCCGGTTGGAGATTTCGAACACGTCGTTCTCGGTGAACGGGCACGGCATCGAGGCGCGATAGACCACCTCGGCGCCGTTCATGGCGAGCCCGCGGCCGTTCTCCGGGTAATTGCCTTCCATCGCCATCATGATGCCGAGCCGGCCGATCTTGGTGTCGGCGACCGGCCAGAATGCGTCGAGCGTGCGGCCGTATTTCTCGATCCACCAGTCGTAGACGTCGTGCGGCGACACCGAGCGCTCGACCGGCAGCAACGCCGAGATCTTGTAGTGCTGCAGGATGACCTGGCCGTCCGGATCGACGATGAAGCCGACGTTGAAGAAGCGGTCCTTCCAGTCCTTATGGCGCGCCTTGGCCTGCGCCATGATGTAGACGTTCCACTGCTTCGCCAGCTTGCCGATCTCGTCGGTCTCGGGGCCGGGAATGTCGATGCAGCAGGTATTGGCGTAGTCGGCGTGATCGACGTCGAGCACCTCGTCGTTGAACCCCATCAGCGCGCCTTCGGGAATGGCGAGCAGCTTCACGGGGATGTCGAGATTGGACAGCCAGAACGCCGCCTTGGTGAGGCTTTTGAGATGCTCGATATTGTGCTCGATGTCGTCACGCCGGCGGATGCCGTAAAAGCTCGGAATGAGGCCGACGGCGTTATAAGGTTCGATCATGACGCTCTCTCGGTAGGACGGGCCGTTGGGGCTGTCCCCGCTGGGGTTGTCCCCATTGTATTAGGGCGCCCACAAGGGGCGCCCCTACAGCAAAATGCAATGATGGTTAAGCCGCGACGCTCGGCAGCCCGGCGAGCGCCATGGCCAGTTCGCCCTCGTCGTATTTTTGATCGACCAGCTTGCCCTCGAAGTAGCTGATGTAGGCTCCCATGTCGAAATGGCCGTGGCCGGACAGGTTGAACAGGATGGTCTCGGCCTTGCCCATCTGCTTGCAGCGCAGCGCCTCGTCGATGGCGCAGCGCACCGCGTGGGTCGCTTCCGGCGCCGGCACGATGCCCTCGCAGCGGGCGAACTGCACGCCGGCGTCGAAACAGGCCTTTTGGTTATAGGCGACGGCCTCGATCAGGCCCAGCTCGTAGAGGTGCGACACCATCGGCGCCATGCCGTGATAGCGCAGGCCGCCGGCGTGGAAACCAGGCGGGATGAAGGTCGAGCCGAGCGTGTGCATTTTCACGAGCGGCGTGAGATGCGCGGTGTCGCCGAAATCGTAGGCGTACTTGCCGCGCGTGAGCGACGGACAGGCCGACGGCTCGACCGCGATGACGCGGCGCTTTCTGCCGCCGCGCAGCTGCAGGCCGAGGAACGGAAACGCAAGCCCGGCGAAATTCGAGCCGCCGCCGGTGCAGCCGATGATCACGTCGGGATCGTCGCCGGCCATCTCGAACTGCTTGATCGCTTCCTGGCCGTTGACGGTCTGGTGCAGCAGCACGTGATTGAGCACCGAGCCCAGCGAATATTTGACGTCCGGGTTCTTGGCCGCCATCTCCACCGCCTCCGAAATGGCGATGCCGAGCGAACCGGGGTTATTCGGGGTCTTGGCCAGGATGGCGCGGCCGGAATCGGTCTCGTTGGACGGCGAAGCGATGCAGCGCGCGCCATAGGTTTCCATCAGCGCGCGGCGATACGGTTTTTGATCGAACGAGACGCGGACCTGAAAGACCGTGACCTCGATGCCGAACAGCGCGCCGGCAAAGGCGAGCGAGGAGCCCCATTGTCCGGCGCCGGTCTCGGTGGAGAGCCGCTTGATGCCCTGCTCTTTGTTGTACCAGGCCTGCGGCACCGCGGTGTTCGGCTTGTGCGAGCCGGCCGGCGAGACGCCTTCGTATTTGTAATAGATCTTCGCCGGCGTGCCGAGCGCCTGCTCGAGCCGCCGCGCCCGCATCAGCGGCGACGGCCGCCACATGCGGTAGACGTCGCGGATCGGTTCGGGAATTTCGATGGTGCGCTCTGCCGAAACCTCCTGCATGATCAGCGCCATCGGGAACAGCGGCTCGAGATCGCCCGGCCCGACTGGCTGCTTGGTGCCGGGATGCAGCACCGGCGGCAGCGGCTGCGGCAGATCGGCCGCCAAATTGTACCAGAATTTCGGAATTTGCGTTTCGTCGAGAACATACTTGATCTGATCGCTCACGCTATCCTCCCACGCTACGAGCCTGCGGCAATCCTTGCGGCCAAGCGTAGCCCAGAATGCGCGGAAGCGAAATGCGGCAATGGCCGCAAAATCGGCTGATCGTTAAACGGCAATCACGCGGTCGACGTAAAGCTTCCAATTGCCCGGCGGCGGGGTTTTGCCCGAGAGCCAGGTGCCCGTGACCCTGCCCTCCCATTCGACCGGCAGCACCATGCCGCGCAGAAATTTTGCCGCCATCTGCAGCGAGCTCCAGGCGATCACGGTATCCGCTCCGGTCTCCCACCAGGCGTCGCCCGGTCCGAGATCGCGCGCGGATTCGATATCCTGCTCGACATTGAACGCGCCCTCCAACAGGCAGCGGATGCCGGGTCCCGGATGCTGGTGGCGATCAGCGATGCGGCCGGCGGCGCTGACGATGCGGTCGAGCCGGAACAGCCAGCGCGTCCCCTCCAGCATGGGCAGGCTCGTTATGACGCGCGACATGCGGAGCCTGGAGAGAACGCCGGAACCGTCGTGCAGGCTCAGGCCTGCGTTCGGCGGCGCCAGCTCCCAGCGCCAGACCTGGCTCCATTCGCCGGCCGATTTCAGGTTGAGCGGCGCGTCGCAGTAAGCCGCCTCGTCGGCGCCCATGGTCTTATCGTTGATGACGACGCGGCCGTAACGCACGTAAAGCAGCCGATGCGCCGGCGCCAACGCTGTTGCGCTCGCGCCATCGGC
>JASHXZ010000611.1 GCA_030043285.1 Xanthobacteraceae bacterium
GGCGATCAAAAAACACAAGCTTGAACTGATCCGCTTTTCGTTCGCCGACCAGCACGGCGTGCTGCGCGGCAAGACGGTCGTGGCCGAGGACGCGCCGGCGCTGATGCGCAGCGGCGTCACCATGACGACGACACTGCTCGCCAAGGACACCGCACACAAGACCGCCTATCCGGTGTTCACCCCGGGCGGCGGCTTCGGCATGCCCGAGATGCAGGGCGCCGGCGATTTCGTCATGGTGCCCGATCCAGCGACGTTTCGCGTGCTGCCGTGGGCGGAGAACACCGGCTGGCTCCTGTGCGACATTTATTTCACCAACGGCAAGCCGGTGCCGTTCTCGACCCGCCAGGTGCTGCGCGACGCGCTCGATCGGCTGCGCCGGCACGGCTTCGATTTCCTTGCCGGCCTCGAAGTCGAGTTTCATCTGTTCAAGCTGGAAAACCCGCGGCTCGATCCGGCCGACGCCACCTGGCCGCCGCGCGCGCCCGAGGTCAGCCTGCTCAACCAGGGCTATCAGTACCTCACCGAGAGCCGCTTCGATCAGCTCGATGCCGCGCTCACGCCGATCCGCCGCGGCATCGCGGCGCTCGGCCTGCCGCTGCGCTCGCTCGAAGTCGAGCTCGGGCCGAGCCAGTGCGAGTTCACGTTCCGGCCGCAGCTCGGCCTCGACGCCGCCGACACCATGGTGCTGTTCCGCGCCGCCACCAAACAGATCGCGCGCCGCCACGGCCTTTTGGCCAGCTTCATGTGCCGCCCGGCGCTACCAAACATGTTCGCCTCGGGCTGGCACCTGCATCTGTCGCTGATCGACCGTAAAAGCCGCCACAATGTCTTCGTCGGCGACGTGCGCGAGGGGCTGTCGACCACGGGCCTGCATTTTCTCGGCGGCCTGCTGGCGCACGCCCACGCCGCGACCGTGTTCGCCACGCCGACAATCAACGGCTACCGGCGCTATCGCGCCTATGCGCTCGCGCCCGACCGCGTCATCTGGGCCCGCGACAATCGCGGCGTCATGGTGCGCGTGCTTGGACAACCCGGCGATCCGTCGACCCATCTGGAAAACCGCGTCGGCGAGCCGGCCGCCAATCCGTATCTCTACATCGCCGCGCAGATTCATGCCGGCCTCGATGGTCTCGCGCACCAGCGTGATCCCGGTCCCTCGGCCGATACGCCCTACGAGACGAAAGCGCTGGCGCTACCGAAAAATCTCGGCCAAGCCCTCGCCGAGCTGCGCAGCAACGAAATGTTCCGCGAAGGTTTCGGCGCCGCCTTCGTCGATTATTACGTGCGTCTGAAGGACGCCGAGCTGGCGCGTTTCAAAGCCGAAGCAGGCAGTGGCGATGCGGTGGCCGGCGAAGTGACGGCGTGGGAGCAGAACGAGTATTTCGATCTGTTTTGACGACCTCACCGCCCGTTGCAGGGCGCAATTGACAATCAATCCTGCATTTGCAGGATGATACGTTGCGTTTGACCGCAACGCGCCGAAGCCGGACGAAATCCTAGTCGTCATCCCAATGGCTGGCGCGGCCGGCTACAGCCGCATTGCGCCGCCGCGCCGCCACGGGACCGTCGATGAGCGCAGCCATGATGAAGCTCGGCTGTTTCCTTGAAGGCACCGGGCACCACGTCGCGGCCTGGCGCGATCCCGATGTGGATCCGCACGGCCGGCAGACATTGGCGCACTATCTCGACAGCGCGCGGCTGGCCGAGCGCGGCAAGTTCGATCTTCTGTTCATGGCCGACACCAACGCCACCTTCGGCGCCGACGACGTGGACTCGTGGACGCGCACGACGGCGGCCTCGCGGCTCGAGCCGATCACACTGCTTGCCGCCATGGCGGGCGCGACCGAGCGGATCGGCCTGGTCGCCACCGCCACGACGACCTATTTCGAGCCGTTTCACGTGGCGCGGTTTTTTGCATCGCTCGATCAGATCAGCGGCGGGCGCGCCGGCTGGAATCTGGTGACGTCGCTTGCGGTCGCCGAAGCCTACAATTTCGGCAGGGAGACCCATCCGCATCACGGCGACCGCTACGCGCGGGCGCGCGAGTTCGCCAAAGTGGTGCTCGGGCTGTGGGACAGTTGGGAAGACGGCGCCGTGATCGCCGACAAAGCGACCGGCATCTATCTCGACCGGTCGAAGCTTCACTTTCTCAACCACAAGGGCAAGCACTTCTCAGTGCGTGGCCCGCTGACCGTGCACCGCTCGGCGCAGGGCCATCCCGTCATCGTGCAGGCCGGGCAATCCGAGGACGGCCGCGACCTTGCCGGCGAGACCGCCGAGGTCACGTTCACGGTGCAGCAGGATCTCGATGCGGCGAAGGCGTTCTATGCCGACATCAAACATCGCGCGCAGGCTTACGGCCGCCCGCCCCACGCCATCAAGGTGATGCCCGGCGTGATGACGGTGATCGGGCAGACGCGCGGCGAAGCGGCGGACAAATACGAGCGCCTGCAGGCGCTGCTGTCGCCGGAGCTGGCGATCAAGGATTTGTCGTCGTATTTCGGCTTTGATCTCGCCGACTATCCGCTCGACGGTCCGGTTCCAGATCCGAGCCCGACGATCGAGCAAAAAGGCCGCGTCAAGATGATGGTCGAGCTCGCGCGCCGCGAAAACATGACCATCCGGCAACTCTATCGGCGCGTCTACGGCCAGCGCGGCCATCGCGTCGTCATCGGCACGCCGGGCGAAGTCGCCGACGCGCTCGAGCTCTGGTTCCGCGCCGGCGCGGCCGACGGCTTCAACCTCTTGCCGCTCACCTTCCCGCGCGGACTTGAGGACATCGTCGATCTGCTCATTCCCGAATTGCAGCGCCGCGGGCTGTTTCGCAAGGAGTACGAGGGCAAAACCCTGCGCGAAAACCTCGGCCTTCCCGTTCCGGAGAACCGCTGGGCGCTCGAGCGCGCGCAAAAGAATGTCGGGTGAGAAACATGACCGAACGCCGATCCGGTAGCGGCGGTGGCGAGCGCACCATCCGTAGTGGGCACACCATATGTCCATCCTACGGTTGCCGAGTTCATTTCCAGATACGCTCACGACCGGCTTGCCGCGAAACCGGATGTTAAGCCTGATGCGCCATGACGAGAGGTATTTTTGGCGGGGCGCATGAGGCGAGCCGATGCAACGGGTTGCACTTTCCAGGCTCCTCATAAGCATCGCCCTGATCGCGGTCGCGCCACTGGCGCTGTTTGCCGGTACCCTGACTTATCAAAGCTGGCGGCACTATGATGGCCTGGTCCGCGCCTCGTCATTGGTGCGGCTTGCCGTCGCCGCCAGCCGATTTGCCGTCGTCGCCCTTCCAGCCGAGGGTGCCGCCAGCCGGGCCTATCTGGTCGACGGCGACAAGGCCAAGCTCGAGGCGCAGCGCGGCACGACCGACGACCTCTATCGGACAATGCGCGCGGCGGCTGCCGCCAGCAGCATGACGAACGCCCGGATTGAGCAGCATCTGAAGGCTATCGATGACAGCATGCGCGACGTCATGGCTATGCGCGGCACGGTGGACGCCAAAACGGCGACGCCCGCGACCCTCACTCCGGTGCTGGTTCGCACCTCCGGCCATGCACTTGACACCGTGGGGACCATAGCGACGGTCGTAAGTGATGACGTCCTGTCGCATCGGGTCCTCGCCCTCTATGCGACGCTCCAATTCGGCGATGGCATGCTGGCGCAACGTGCGGCCGGGCAGGTCATTCTAACCGACGGGCGGGCTCCCTCGGCCATGTTCCAGCTGCTAACGGCGGGCGTCACGCGGCAAACGGTCTTTGGGAAGGTGTTCAACGACTTGGCGCCGGCCGAAGTGATCCAGCAATACAAATCCTTCGAGGCGGCCGATGGACGGGCGCTGCAGGAATTGCGCGAGATCGCTCTCAAAAATTCCGGCACGCCGGCGTCGCCCGAGCAGGTCAAGCGCTGGGTGGAGCTCAATGGCGAAATGACGGTCGTCTTGACCAAGATTTTCATTGCCATGGCCGAGCGTGTCAGCGCCGATGTTGATCAGATGATCGCCCAGACCTGGCGTCAGCTCGTGATCTATTTCGCCGTGACGCTGGGTGTGCTCGCTGCGGTGCTGCTGTTGAGCCGCATGATGTTGAGCACGTTGCGCAGGCTGCTGAGCGAACTGTCGCGCGCGATGGATGAAATGCGGGACGGCCGCTACGACGTGATGATCCCGAGCACCGATCGGGACGACGAGATTGGCGTGATGGCGCGAGCCACTGCAAGCTTCCGCGACAATCTCGTTCGCATGGAGGCCATGGAGGCCGAACAGAAGAAATCGGAAGCCGAGCTGGTGTCCCGGCGCAAGGCCGAAATGCAAAGGCTCGCCGATTCATTCGAAGCAGCGGTCGGCAACATCGTGCGGACGGTGTCGGGGGCGTCGACCGAGATGGAAGCTTCCGCCGAAACATTGACGAGGACCGCCGAGACAACCCAGGCGCTTTCGGGAGCGGTTGCCGCCGCTTCCGAGCAGGCCTCCCTCAACGTCCGTTCGGTCGCTACCATCACCGATCAACTCGGGTCGGCCATTCGCGAGATCAGCGGTCGCGTGCAAGAATCGAAGGGAATCGCCATCGACGCGGTCAAGCAGGCCGAAAAGACCGATCACCGCTTCAACGAATTGCTGCATGCGGCGGGCCGGATCGGCGAAGTGGTGAAGCTCATCACCGACATTGCCGATCAAACCAACCTGCTCGCACTTAATGCGACCATCGAAGCTGCCCGCGCCGGCGAGGCGGGCCGTGGCTTTGCGGTTGTGGCTTCCGAGGTGAAGGCGCTTGCGACCCAGACTGCCAAGGCGACCGACGAGATCCGCGGCCAGATCGCCAGCATGCAGACTGCGACCGGAGAATCGGTGGAGGCTATCCAGGAGATTGGCGCCACTGTCGGCCGTATTTCCCAGATCACGACAGCCATCGCCGCCGCGGTCGAACAGCAAGGCGCCGCGACGCACGAGATCGTGCGCCATATGAGCGAGGCGGCGACGAGCACCTCCCTGGCTGCGGCCCAGATTGGCGACGTCCACCGTGGTGCCGGCGAGACCGGCTCGGCTTCCGGACAGGTCCTCGCTGCGGCGCAGTCATTGTCGCGCGAGAGCAATCTCCTGAAGACCGAGGTCGAGGCGTTCGTGACGTCGGTGCGAGCGGCCTGACACCTTTAGTGGCGCCTGATAATCGGTATCCTATGTCAAGGTTGAGCTGATCGGCGGTCGCCGGGGCGACATCGCCGAAGGAGATCGATCCCGATGCATGTCCTTCGTGCGGCGCGATTGCTGGCGGCCTTGCTCGGCTTCGCCGTTGTCGCGGCACTGGCGCAGGCGCAGACGTTTCCGAACCGAACGATCCGGATCATCGTGCCTTATCCGCCCGGCGGCAGCATCGATCTAACCGGGAGGGTCATCGCCAAGAACCTGCAGGAGCGCGTCGGACAAAGCGTCGTCGTGGAAAACAAGCCCGGCGCCAATGCGGCGATCGGCATCGACGATCTGATGCGCAGCGCTCCGGACGGCCACACGCTCATCATCCTCTCGGACAGCCCGGTCACGATCAATCCGCACCTGTCGCACGTCAATTACGATCCGCTGGCGGACCTCGTGCCGATCAGCCGGGTGGTGCGGAGCCCGCTCATTCTGGCCGCCAATGCCAAGTCGGGCATCGCCTCGATTGCCGATCTCGTCGCCGCCGCGAAAGCAAAGCCCTTGAGCATCGGCGTTTCGGCGCTCGGCTCGACGTCCTATTTCGCCGGCGAATTGCTCAAGCGCAGCCTCGGGCTCGCCATCCAAGCCGTGCCCTATCGCGGCGGCGCGCCGGCCGCGGTTGCGGTCGCGGCCGGCGAGGTGCCGCTGATCTTCACCGACAGCGCCGCGATCCTGCCGATGATCAAGGCCGGCAAGGTTGTCGCTCTGGGCATCTCCGAGCCGGAGCGCTCGCGGGCCATGCCGGACATTCCGACCTTGCGCGAAGCGGGCGTGCCCGGCTTTGCCGCC
>JASHXZ010000612.1 GCA_030043285.1 Xanthobacteraceae bacterium
GAATATCTCTATATCGACCTCGGCTCGTACACCAATACGTTCACGGGTTTGGGAGTCTTCACGCCCATCACGCTGAGCACGCATGTGACCGACAACATCGTCCGCGCCGGCGTGAACTATCATTTCAACTTCGGCGGACCAATCGCGACGCGGTATTGATACGCGACGATCGGCGTCTACGCGCGAAGGCCCCGGCAACCACCGGGGCCTTCTGTCTTGCCGCGATCGCGGTGCCCCCCTCATAACGCGAATCCGGCCTGGTGGTGCGCGGAAAGCGCGCCGCCGGCGTTGTCGCCGATAAGCTAAAAGAAAAACGCCGCGTCGATTGCTTTCGCCGTCACCCAGGGCTGCAGTCGCTCGGGGGACTAGTCCCGGCAAATCGATCGGCAATCCACTGAACGGCGGCCGAAGCGCTATCATGCGCTGCGAAGCCGTGGCCCACCGTCGGCATGAACACCCACTTGACCTTGATTCCGGCGGCGCATAGCCGCTTCATATATTGCTGCGTGACCTGTGGTCGGACGAGCTGGTCGGCGCCGCCTTGCGCCAGGAAAACCGGGATATGCGAGGGCAAAACACCCGGCGCGTTCTTCGTCATGAGTCCTCGCCAAGGCTCGGTCTGATAAAAATCCTTCTCCGACAGGAATGTCTGCCCCAGGAGGCGAGTTGGCTCGCGCCGTCGCAGAATGTCGTAGACCGACTCGATGCACTCGCCGGCGAGTCGATCAACAACCGGCACGGCGGCCGGATCGACCACCCGATCGATCGGCGCCCCGAACACGCGCGACCACGACCATAGTGTCATGGCGGTGAGGTTTCTGCCGCCATTCGTATCGATGTCGTCGGCAAGCAGGGTGGCGAGATCCGTTGCTGGCGCCGCTGCAGCGACGCCGACGAGATCGAGCTCCGGCGCATAGCTGCTCGCGATGATGCCGGTAAACAACGCAGCCTGCCCACCTTGTGAATGCCCCCAAACGGCGAAGCGGCCCGGTGCGCCTGTCAATTCCCGAGCCACGCGGACCGAATCGAGCACCGCGCGCGCTTCGCTCTCGCCCACCAGGTACGGATGGGTCTCGGACGTGCCGAGCCCGGGGTAGTCCGTCGCAGCGACGATGATGCCATGCTGCACCATTTCGCGCACGCCCTGAATTTGCTGGATGAGAAACATTGCCAAAGATGGCGCGCAGCGCGGCTCCACACCTGTGGTCGGATGCGCCCAGGCGACGATGGGACGGCCTTCGGGGGGCATCGGACCGGGCGGAATGATGACCACGCCCGAAACCGGAATCGTCTCGTCGTGCAGGCCTGTTGACCGATAGAGCACCCGCACCACGGACGCGCGAAACCGCGCGGGCAAACTCAACGGCTCTTGCCGGATGAGCGTCCCGGGCCGCCCGGCAACGTCCTGCGGCGAAGGACGATAGAAGGACGATTGCGAAAGCGCAGCGGTGCAGCCGAACCAAAATCCAACGATGCAAAGAGCCGCGAACGCGCAAATGCGCAGATAAAGACCGTGCCGTGCATCCAAGATTTTGTTGGCCATTTTGGACCTCCAAGTCTTCTGGCGACAGCGCACTTGTCCAGATCAGCCTCGCAGTGCGGCAACGTCGAAAATGGCGCTTGGCGACCGGCCGGCATGTCGCTATCGCGGTTGCTTTCGGGGGCGCCCGGCGCAAATTCCTGCTGTAGTCTTACCGGGTCCCTACGATTGCGGCTACGTGCCGGAAGGCTGTGGTGGAGAATCGCGATGTTGAATACCTACCCCGGAGCTCCCGCCCAAGGCCTTTCGCTCTCGCGCCGCGACTTGGCCGATCGGTCCTGGGTTGACCTGGTCTGCCCGACGGAAGCGGAGCGGGCAGCCTTTGAGCGCGCCAGCGGACTTGGCGTGCCGAGCAACAATGACCTTGGCGAGATCGAAGCCACCAGCCGGCTGAAGATCAGAAACGATGCGCTGTACATGACCGCGCCGTTGATCCTGGCCGAGGAGAACGAGCCGTGGCTTCCGACACCGGTCGGTTTCGTCCTGTCCAGGCAGCTGTTGATGACCGTGCGCCTGGCCACATCGGCCGCCTTCGACACGGTGGCGAAGGAGATGAGCGCCGCGCCGAACCCGGGTCCGGCCGCGGTCTTCGTGCGCCTCCTTGAAGAGCTTATCGACCACACCGCCGACCTTCTGGAAGCGGCCGGCCGCGATCTTGACGAAGCGTCGCACGCCATCTTTCAGCCGGGCCAGCGCAAGCATTTGTCGCGCGAAACCGTGCTGCTGCGCCGATTGATGATCAGTACCGGCCGCACCAGCGAGCGCATGGCGCGAATACAATATGCGCTGGTCTGTCTCGACCGCATGGCCAAATTCACGACCGACCGCGCGCATGATTGGCTTGGGCCTGATCTGGCGGCGCGGCTGCAATCGATCAGTTCGGACGCCGTTTCGCTGGTGCACTATTGCGAAGGCCTTGTCAGCCGCGTTCAGCTCTTGCAGGACGCCGCGGTCGGCATCATCAGCAGCGACCAGAACGACGTGATCAAGGTCTTGACCATAGCCTCGGTGATCGGCATTCCGCCGGTGCTGATTGCCGGCATTTACGGCATGAATTTCAAGAACATTCACGAGTACGACTGGGCGTGGGGCTATCAGTGGGCCTTGGCGTTGATCGTGGTCTCGGCGCTGCTGCCGCTGCTCTGGTTCAAGTGGAAGAACTGGATTTGATTTTCAGGGAAAGCGAGGGCGGCCATGCCAAGCGGCAAACGTTGGGTCGGAACCTGGGCGGCCGCTCCAGCGCCGGCCGAAGGCATCGCCGGTTTCAACAACCAGACGATCCGCCTGAACCCGCACGTGAGCATCGGCGGTGAGCGGCTGCGGGTGCGGATCTCGAATGCCTATGGCAATCGTCCGCTGATCATCGGCGCGGCGACGGTCGCCCTGCGCGACAAGGGCCCGGCTATCGTTGCCGGCACCGGCCGCAAGCTGAGCTTCGGCGGCCGCGGTTCAACCGCCATCGCCGCCGGGGCGGTGGCCTACAGCGACGCGGTCGATTTTTCCGTTCCGCCGCTCGCCGATCTCGCGGTCAGTTTCCATCTGCCCGGCGATGTGCCGGCGAATTTCGCCATAACCGCACGTTACGCGAGGCAGACCAATTACGTCTCGCCACCCGGCGATTACGCCGCGGCGACGATGATGCCGGTCGGCAATCTGACCGACCAGTGGCTGTTCCTTTGCGGCGTCGATGTGCTTGCCCCGAGCGACGCGCTCGCCGTCGTCGCGCTCGGCGACTCGCTGACCGACGGCAATATCTCGACGATCGACGCGTTGTGCCGCTGGCCGGATCAATTGGCGCGGCGGCTCGTCGCCCGCGCCGGCAGGCGGGTCGGCGTCATGAACAACGGGCTCGGCGGCAACCGCATCCTGCACGACATCCGCGGCGACAGCGGGCTCCGCCGCTTCGACCGCGACGTGCTGGCCCAGCCGGGCGTCACCCACCTCATTGTCATGCTCGGCACCAACGATCTGCGCAATCGCTGGGCCAAGCCCGAGGAGGAGGTCACCGCCGAGCATGTGATTGCCGGCTTGGCGCAGATGGCGCTGCGCGCCCACGGCGCCGGCATCAAGATCATCGGCGCGACGCTGACACCGTTCGGCAACGAGACCTACATGGCCAATGCCTGGAATCCGACGCGCGAGATGCACAGGGTCGCGATCAATGCCTGGATCCGCGAGGCCGGCGTGTTCGACGGGGTTGCCGATTTCGACGCCGCGTTGCGCGACCCCGAAATCCCGACCCAGATGCGCGCCGCGGACGATTGCGGCGATGGATTGCATCCGAGCGACGGCGGTTACCGCAAGATGGGCGATGCGATCGACCTCGCGCTGTTCGCCTAGAGGCCGCAGTGCAAGAGGATCTGCTCGGCTATGATACTTGCCAGCGGTCAAAACCAAAAAAGCGGAGGAACGACGACCATGGAAACGCTGCCCAAATTCGGCATCTCGCGCGCCGATATGATGAAGCGCGTCGCCCGCTTCGGCGCGCTCAAGGGTTCGGACGGCGGGCTGCCGGACAGCAAGGCGCCGCAGTGCGAACGCACGCTCTACAACGTCATCGGCTTTCAGCCGCCGAAGGACGCCGGCGGCGCGGTGACTTCGCCGGTCGGCGACGACGCCGCACGATTGTCGGCGATCCCGATCTCGGAAGGGTTCAATCTCGGTTATTGCCGCGCCAAGCCCGGCAAAGGTCCGATGATGCACAACCACGACACCAACGAGACTTTCATTCCCATGACCGGCACCTGGCGCTGCAGCTGGGAAAACGAGCAGGGCGAGGTCGAATCCATCGACCTTGCGCCGCTCGACGTGATTTCGTTTCCGCCGGGCGCGATCCGCCGTTTCGAGAACGTCACGGCGGGGCCGGCCGGCGAGGACGCCATTCTGATGTTCGTGATCGGCGGCGACGGCCCCAAAGCCGAATTCACCGATACGGCGATGCAACAACTCGCCGATGCCGGCGTGTGGCCGCGCGAGGGAAAGGCGTGACATCGGCGGCCCATGGTTGCCTGCGTGGCACTTGTTGGGATTACTAAAAAACGAAATCGGCCCGGACCGCCATCCGAGCCGATCAAGACTGACAATACGCTGCGCCGCGTGGGAGCCTGTTCAATCGACCTTCGCGCCGGAGAATTTGACGGCCTTGGCCCATCGTGCCGTGTCGGCGACGATGAAGGCGTCAAGCTCGCGCGGGCTCATGATCATCGGCTCGGCGCCCAGTTCGCGAATGCGATTCACGGTGGCGGGCTCAGCGAGACATGCGTTCGCCGCTTTATTGAGGGCTGCGACCATATCTGCCGGCGTTGCCTGCGGCGCGCCGAGACCGTTCCACACTCTAACCTCGTAGCCGGGGATGATGGAGGCCACAGGAGGGATTCCTGGCAGGACCGACGACTCGTTCAAGCTGGTGACTGCGAGCGCCCGCAGGCGCCCGTCGCGAATGAAGGCGAGCGACATAGGTATGGGAGCGAACATGAGTTGCATCCGACCTGTAACCAGGTCCGGCATGGCCTCCGCGCCGCGGTAGGGCACGTGGACCATCGACACGCCAGCCATCATCTGAAAAAGCTCGCCAGCCAGATGCGTTGTCGAGCCGGTTCCCGCCGATGCCATGTTGATCTTGCCGGGATTGGCCTTGGCGTAGCTGATCAGTTCGGCGACGTTTTTGGCCGAGAGCGCGGGGTTGATCACCAGAACGAGCGGGCCTTGCATGACCCCGGCCACCATGGCGATGTCGCGGATGAAAT
>JASHXZ010000613.1 GCA_030043285.1 Xanthobacteraceae bacterium
TGCTCTGCGCCAGTTTATCAATCGAGTTCTCGCCCATCCGACCGGAGGTCGCGACGTCGCCGGTGCGAACCTGCAGCACGCCGCAACAATGACTGGGCCCGCCCATCACCTCATAGCTCGCCCCCAGCGCATCCATGATGTCGAGCGCAAGGAGCGCGATGTGAGGGGTCTTGAGCACATTGCAGCCGGTGTAGAAGACGAAGTCCGGCAGTTCCGTCTGCCCGCCCTCCCCGGCTTGCGGGCGTGATCGCTTGGCGCCCTGGCCGAGCCGGGCCAGCAGCACCTCGTCGAGCTGCAGGCGGGAAAGCTGGGTGACATCGCTTGCCACCTTGCGAAAGCTTTCGACGCCGCCGCGGCGTTGCGCTACCGCGTCGTTCTTCGCCTGCGCCATGGCGGCCCGCGCCATGCCGAGCAGGAAGCGAGGGTTGACGCCGTAGTCGCAGGCCTTGATGCACTCCCCTGAAAGCAAACAGCCCTCGGCCCATTTGCGCGCCGCCTCGTTGCCCTCGCCGTGCCGTAGGATGTCGATGACGCCGCCGATGACGGCGGCCGGGTCTTCCCGCGCCTCCATTCCAAGCCCCGCCGGCTCGGCCGCCGGGCAGACCTCGACGCATTTGCCGCAGCGCGTGCAGGCATCCAGCATGTCGTCGACGCGGGCTTGCAGGGCCGACTCGAAGGTTTCCATCATGGCCGTATCGTAATACCGGGCGGGGCCCGATTGAAGGGCCTGCGCGGGCGATGTAACAAGAGCGTGCAAGAGCGTGTAAGACGAAATCCCGACCAAATGCCCGGCCGTCTCCACGAGACCGGCGCCGGGCATATCTATGAATCATGACTGTGAATGAGGATCGCCATGGGTGAGTTCGCCATAGGTCAGCCGGTGCCGCGCTTCGAGGACCCGCGCCTCGTCAAGGGCGGCGGCCGCTACGTCGCCGACATGGCGTTCCCCGGCATGGCGTTCGGCTACGTGCTGCGCTCGCCGCATGCGCATGCGCTTATCCGCTCGATCGATACGACCAAGGCGAACAACGCACCGGGCGTGCTCGCGGTGCTGACCGGCGCCGATTACAAACAGGCCGGCTTTGGCGATCTTCCGGTGCCGGGCGGTCTCAAACGCCGCGACGGCCAACCCGGATATAAGCCGCGCTATCCGGCGCTCGTCGAAGACCGCGTGCGCATGATCGGCGATTACGTCGCTTTCGTCATTGCCGAGACCTATTACCAGGCAGTCGATGCCGCCGAGCTGATCGAAGTCGATTACGAGCCGCTGCCGGCGATCGTCTCGACCGGCGACGCGATCAAGCCGGGTGTGCCGCTCGTCTGGGACGACTGCCCCAACAATATCGGATTCATCCAGACCGAGGGTAACAAGGAGGCGACGGACGCCGCCTTTGCCCGCGCCGCGCACGTCGTCAAGCATAAGTTCGTCGTCAACCGCGTCACCGCCGCCACCATGGAGCCGCGCGGCAGCATCGGCGTGTTCGAGCCGACCGAGGGCCGCTACACCATCTACACGACGCTCCAGCGCACCAATGTGTTTCAGACCGAGCTTGCCAATTATGTTCTGAAAGTGCCGGACAACAAGATTCGGGTGGTCGCCGGCGACATCGGCGGCAGCTTCGGCATGAAGTCGGCGGTCTACAACGAGGTGGCGCTGGTGCTGCTCGGCGCCAAGCTCATCGGCCGGCCGGTCAAATGGGTGGCGACGCGCTCGGAATCGTTCCTTTGCGATGCACAGGCGCGCGACAACGTCACCGAGGCCGAGCTGGCGCTCGACAACGACGGCAATTTCCTCGGCTTCCGCGCCAGGATCATCGCCGCGATCGGCGCCTATCTGCAGGTCGGCATGCAGGCCTTTACGGGCAATCTCGGCACGCTCGCCGGCGTCTATCGCACGCCGGCATCTCACATCGACGTCACCGCCGTGTTCACCCACACCCAGCCGGTGCGGCCCTATCGCGGCAACGGCCGGCCGGAAGCCGGCTACATCATCGAGCGCATGGTCGACCTCGCCGCCGACGAACTCGGCATCGACCCGGCGGAGCTGCGCCGCCGCAACACCATTCCGTCGAGCGCGCTGCCGTTCAAGACCAGCGTGACCTTCACCTACGATTGCGGCGAGTTCGAAAAGAACATGGACCTCGCGCTGGAAGCCGCGGACAAGAAAACCTTTGAGGCGCGCCGCGCGCAGTCGCGCAAGAACGGCAAGCTGCGCGGCCTCGGTTTCTCCAACACCATCGAGCGCTCGGCCGCGGCCGGCCTCGAAGGCGCCGAAATCCGCTTCGACCGCACTGGCACAGTGTCAATCTTTTCCGGCAGCATCAATCAGGGCCAGGGCCACGAGACCGCATTCAAGCAGATCGTGTGCGACAAGCTCGGCCTCGACCCGAACGAAGTCACCTACATCCAGGGCGACACCGACCAGGTGTTCTTTGCCGAAGGCACCGGCGGCTCGCGCTCGGCGACGTTCTCCGGCTCGGCGTTCACGCTGGCTGCCGAGAAGGTCGAGACCAAGGCCAAGGCGATCGTCGCCAGGATGCTCAAGGTCGACATCACCGATGTCAAATTTGCCGACGGCGTCTTTTCGAGCCAGAAAACCAATCAGACGCTGACCATCAAGGAAGTCGCCAAGGCGTCGCTCGAGCCAAAAAATCTGCCGGACGGCATGGAGCCGGGCCTGATCGAAAAGGCGATCTATACCGGTAAAGCGGCGAGCTATCCGAACGGCTGCCACGTCTGCGAGCTGGAAATCGACGAAGAGACCGGCGAGGTCGAGATTTTGCGCTACAACGTGGTCGACGATGTCGGCACGGTGATCAATCCGCTGCTCTTACACGGCCAAGTCGACGGCGGCGTCGCCATGGGCATCGGTCAGATCCTCATGGAAGACATCAAGTTCGACGAGCAG
>JASHXZ010000614.1 GCA_030043285.1 Xanthobacteraceae bacterium
GCAGAATGTAACCACTACGTCACCCATCCCCATCAAGAAAGACTTGAACATCGGCTTCGCGTTCCTGCGACACGCAATGATGAAGATTGCCTACGAATTGGCGTTCCTGTGGCTTGGAGAATCCTACCTTGAGGACCCGCTTGCCGAGCAATTGCGGACGGCGATATGCGCACCGGACCTTGCATCGACAGATGGGATTCCGGGTTACGTTGGGGCGGTCGAAGGCTGCAAACCTTTGGATATGTGGTATCCGCATCCGGCACACCATCTCGCATACGCCACTTCTTTGTTGGACCGCCAAATCGTCGTGGCGGTGCGAATTTTCGACATTCAGGCGGCAGTGCTGGCAGTCAGCAATGAGCCAGAGCGTCATCTGAAAATGCCAAATTACCTCGTACCAAATGATCCAAAGCTTCGCTTCATGGTAATCGACTCGGTTAGCGGTCAAATGCTGCAAACTTCTTTCGCAGAGGAACAGCAGCGGCTTGTGCAAGCCGCTATCGCTTCCGGTCGGTTCCCGCTTCCGCCTTTTCCTGATCCACTGGACGTATCGGAAGCTCGGATAGCGCCATCCCAGGCTCAATTGAGCCACGCCCGATCTTCGGCCGACTAATTTGCGCCGGACGGTCCCGGATACGCCGCATTCAGCGTCTGAAGGTCCTGGGGCGTGAGCGTTAGTGACAGCGCCACAGCATTCTCTCTGACGTGAGCCGGGACGCCGGATTCGGGGATTGCGATAATGTTGCCGTTGCGAATAGCCCACGCCAGCGCCACTGCCGCCGCCGAGCAGCCGTGGGCAGCGCCGATCCGCGCCAGCCTGGCGTCGCCTATGACAAGGTTATTGTCGCCGCCGAGCGGTGAATACGCCATCACCGGCATGCCGTGCTGCTTACACCATGGCAGAAGGTCATGCTCAATGACACGATAGCTGAGGCTGTAGGGAACCTGATTGGTCGCGCAGCTGGGGCCGCCTGGGACACGGAAAAGCTGTTCCATTTGATCGGTATTAAAGTTGGAGACTCCCCAAGCGCGAATCTTGCCCGCCCCGCGCAGCCGTTCGAACGCTGCGACAACGCCGGCGAACAGGTTGCTCGGCACCGGCGCGTGCAGCAAATAGAGATCCAGATAGGTGGTGCCGAGACGAGCAAGGCTTGCGTCGCAAGCGCGGGCAATGCCGTCACCCGCCACCTCATGGGGTTCCACTTTGGTGACCAGGAATACGCGGTCACGCTGGTCTGCAATCACATGACTGATCAATTTCTCGGACAGTCCACCGCCGTAATTCCCCGACGTGTCGATCAATCGCATGCCGAGCGAAACCCCCAACCGCAGCGCTTCTTCCTCGACTGCTGCCGGATGCCTGCCTTGGCCGAGATGCCAAGTGCCCTGACCGAGCGCAGGCACAACGGTACCATCCGGGAATTTTACGGTGCGTCCTGCAGCGCTTTTTGCCCCGCCGGCGTCTTGGGCAGATGCCGGTTCGCCTGCGCCTGACATTGCCGCAATGATTGCGCCTGACGACAGGCCGATGGTTGCGCACAAGGCGTTAAACCGGCGCCGATCGAGCAGATGCTTGCCCATTTCCTCCATCTCCACACTAGGCACAGAAGCGAATGATTATACGCGCCCAGCGCGCATAGCGCCAACCAAGCACCCAGCGCGGCGATGGCGCCGCTCGGTCCGCACGTCAGGCTAGCGGTCGAGGTGACACGTCGATTCCGGTTGGTCGTCGCCCAGCGTATCGAGCTCATTGCTCTGATGCAGGAAGCCCTCGATCGGCGCGCTGGCCACGACCTCATAGGGCGCGGCCAGCAACACCGCCTGCCGCACCTGGTGATCCCAAGAGCGCACGCTGACGGCGAGGCCTTTGTCGCCGTCGAAGCTGCCGTAGCCGAGAATGAAAGCACGGTCTTTGGCAAAGTCCGTGGAGCGCGTGTGCAGCACGGCCTGCACGATCATTTTCACCGCCAGCCACGAAGCCCAGTCGGCGCCCGTCATATGGCCGCCGTTCGCCTTCTTTTCGAACCGCGAATTGACCTGCGGCGCGCCGTTATGGTCCCAGGTCCAATGCCAGGCGACCGGCCGCAGATCGATGCTGCCGATCACCGGCCGCGGACGCACCAGGTGATAGGGTACGGTGCGAACGAAATCGAAATCGCTGTCGGCCGCGAATACGACGTCGAAATCGCGGTTGATGGCGCTGAGCAGTGCCGGGTCGTTGTGTTCGCGCTGCCGCGGGTCGGTGCCGGGCTCGAACTTTTGCTGCGCGACGATGTGGACACCGAATTTTTTGGCGGAATGCTCGAACGCCTCCGTCATCGCCGCGTCCGCCGAGGAAGGGCCTTCAAATTCCAACAGGTTGGTCCATTTGCGCGATACCAGGTACTGGACGAGGCCGTCCATGAGCTGGGCGCGGCTCGGATAGACGTGGACGAATTCGGCTGCGCAGAGCTGGCGCCGCAGTGCATCGTCCGGCTCGGAGACGTTGAACAGGAGCACGTCGCGACCATGCATGGCGACCGCAAGCGGAGCGTAGGCCGCTGCCGGCGCATCGACCAGGAAGAAGTGAGTGCCGGCGTCCGCGGCCTGCTTGATTGCCGGCGCCACATCGGCTGGCGACCTGACGGCAATGCGATCGAGCGCGAAATCGGCGCCCAGGATACGCTGCAGCGGCGCCGCGTCGTCGATGCTGACCTCCGCCCCTGCAAACGGATGCTCGCGTTTTTTGAGGACAATGCGATCGCTGGCAACGATTGGCGCATAGCGCGGATCGCCATCGACTTGGACGAAAGCGATTTTCACGTGACGCTGCGGCGGTGCCGGCGGCGCACCGGCTGGCGCGGCTCCCTCTTGCCCTGCGGCCGCGACTACCCAGGCGAGACCAAAGAGCGCGACCGCCGCCAATCGTAGCAGCGCGCCCAAGCCGGCTGCCTCACTCATCGACGACGACACCCCATGGAACACGGCCTACCGGGATCGCAATGATCGGTTTGCGGCTCGCCGTATCGATGACGGTGATGTCGTCGCCGAGCCCATTGGCGACATAGAGCGTCTTCTGGTCATCCGACAGCGTGATGCCCCATGAGCGCTTTCCGACCAGAATGTAGTCGAGGACCTTGCGCGTCGCCACGTCGACCACCGCCACATGGGCGGCGTGCCCGAGTGTGACGTAAGCGGTCTTGCCATCCTTCGTCATCGCCAAGCCGACGGGCGTGACATCGGATTGGCGCATGCCGGGCGGCAGGAAGTCGATCTTGCCGGTAACGACGAACTTCTGCCGGTCGATGATATTCACCTCGCCGGCCATTTCGGTCGACACCCAAAGCTCTTTGCCGTCCGGAGTCGCGGCAAAACGGCGTGGCCGCGTGGCGACGACAACATCGCGCGTCACATACCCACGATCGGCATCGATTTCGTGCACGAGATCGCCGACCTCGGAGGTCACGTAAACGGTCTTGCCGTCTTTGCTGACCATGACGCCTTCCGGCTCGGCGCCGGTCGGCACCTCTTTCTCGATAATGTTCTTGTCCATGTCGACGATCGCGAGCGTCGAAGCCTCCTCATCGGAGACGTAAATGCGCCGCCGCGCTTCATCCATGGCGAAAGTTTCCGGACTCGATCCGGTTGCCAGCTTGCCGACGACCTTTCCTGAGGCAACGTCGAGAACGTCGATATCGTCATCATCGCCGCAGGCGACGTAGAGCTTGGTGTGATCGGCATTGAAATGCATGTCGCGCGGCCGCCGCGACACGGCGATGTCGTTGACGATCTTGTAGCTCTTTGGGTCGATAACGAGAATGTTGTTGCTTTTCTCGTTGCTGACGTAGATCAGCCCGGTGCCTTTGGCAGCAGCTGGAGTGACGGCGAATGCAAGCCCGAGGATCAACCCGAGCGCCACGATCAGTCTGAGCATTTCACGACCACTTATCGCTTCCGCGCGAGCCTACGTCCTATTAAGGGGATCGGGCAAGGCAAGGGTGCAATATCCCATGCGGCCGACGCAGGGCACTCCGGCGTTGCGCGTGAACAATGTGGTCAAGACCGATGGCGCCTATCCGTTGATGGCATGACTTTTACGACCGCCGCGGGCGCATTCGTCGCGCCCCGCATCGCCAAGCCAGCGGATATAATCCGCTTCCGGTCCGGATCGCGCAGCGCAGCCCGGCGGCAAAGCCAGAACCACGGACGATAATGATCGGACAGCGGAGGATCATCTGCCTGACGCTGCTGCTCGCGCTTTCCCTCATTGCGAAGGCGCGCGCCGAGGACTCCTGCGCCGACATCGCGCGCAACTACGATCTCGTCAAGCCGGAAGCGGTCTCGGTGCAGATCAATAGCGCGCTGTTTGCCGCCGCCGACAGCGGCTGCGAGGATCTGGCACACGAGCTGATCGTCAACGGCGCATCGGTGCAGGCGCGCGACGCCCGCGGCGCCATGCCGCTCACGCACGCGGCACGCGAGGGCAGGCTGCGGCTGGTGGCGCTGTTGCTCGAAAGCGGTGCGCCGATCAATGCCCGCGACGTCGATGGCGGCACCGCGCTGTTCGCGGCCGCCGAGCACGAGAAGCCCGCGACGGTCAAATTGTTGCTGGCCAAGGGCGCCGATCCCAATCTCACAGGCCGCTCCGGCCTGACTGCGCTCATCGCTGCGGCCTACGCCGGCAACGATCGCATCGTCGAGGAGCTTTTGGCGCATGGCGCCGATCCGAATGCCCGGGATACCACCGGCAAGGCTGCCATGACCTACGCGGCCGGTCGCGGCTTCGATGATGTCGTGCACCGCCTGCTCGACGCCGGCGTCGATGCGCGCACGCGCTACGGCGGCGAACTGACCGCACTGATGTGGGCGGCCGGTCACGACGAAGGCGTCGGCGCGACGGCGAGCGCGCGCGTCATCGATCTGCTGCTCGCGCACGGTGCCGCCCTCGACGATGCCGACGACCGCGGCCGCACCGCGCTGATGATCGCTGCCGCGCTCGGTTATGCCGATGTGGTCGACTTGCTGCTGACCCGCGGTGCCGACCGAACCAAAAAGGACAAACAGGGCAAGACCGCGCTCGATCTCGCTGCCAACCCCGAAGTGCGCGCCAAGCTCTCCGCCCCGTGAGGCTACTGCAGCTGCAATCCCGCGATATAGGTCGCGAGCGCGGCGATGTCGGATTCGGATATCGCCTTCATCAGGTCGGTCATGCTGGGGTTGTTGCCGCGCGCACCGCTGCGAAAATCCGTCATGGTCTTGGCGAGGTAATCGCGACTTTGGCCGGCCAGGCGCGGCTGCGTGCTGTCGCCCTTGAAGCCTTCCTGGTGGCAACTGGTGCAGACGATGGAAGCGTTGGCGCGTTGCGCCTGTGCGGTGACGTCGGCGGGCGCCGGCGGCTGCTGCAGATTGGGCCATTGCTTCTGCGAGAAATATTGCGCGAGCGGCATCAGATCGGCCACATCGAGACTCTGCGCAATCGGTGACATCAGATCGTTCTTGCGGGCGCCAGTCTTGAAATCGCGCAATTCGATGAAGAGGTAGCCAAGCTGCTGGCCCCAGATCACCGGCACCGGCGACGACTGCTTGGTCGGCACGCCGTTGTCGCCATGGCAGGCGCTGCACACCTGCGCTTTTTGTTCGACCGTTTGCGCGTGCACGGCCGCCGGCAAAACCGCAAAGGCAACAATGAGTGCGATCGGCAAACGCATGATGCAAACCGGCCGCCTAAAAAGGACGGGACCATCTTGGTCCCGTCCGCAATGTTTCGCAAATCGACTGCGCGGTCGCTAGTCGAGTGTGAAGGCGATGATGCTGTCGCCGCGCTTGGAGTCGATCTGCACGTTGCCGCCGGCGCCGACCACCACATATTGCCTGCCGTCAACGGCATAAGACGACGGCGGCGCGTTGACGCCGGCGCCGGCCTGGAATTGCCAGAGAACCTTGCCGCTCGTCGCGTCGTAGGCCTTGAACTGGCCGTTGGCTTCGCCCGCAAACACCACGCCGCCGGCGGTGGCAAGGACGCCGCCAATCATCGGCTGCGGGGTCTTCGCCTGCCATTTGATCTTGCCGGTGTTGTAATCGACCGCGGTCACGTTGCCACTCTGCACACCGCCCGGAACGTTGGTGAAGGCGCCGCCGAGCCACAGCTTGCCGTCCGGATAAGGCGAGGAGTTGACCGTGTAGGTCATCTCCTGCTCGAGGTTGATCGCATAAGCGAGGCTAAGTCCCGGATTGGTCGCGATCGGCGACCATTCGACGCCGCCATTGGCGCCGGGGAACATGCGTGTTGCGTTGGGATCGAGCGGCGGCGTCGACGAGGGCAACTTCCAGCGGCCCTGCTGCGACACCATCGGATCGGAATAGCGGATCAGGCTGCAATCCTTGCGGTCGTTCACATAGATGTAGCCGGTCTTGCCGGCATGCAGCACGCCAGGAACTGTCTTGCCGCTCTTGTCCTTGACATCGACCAGCACGGTCGGGCTCGTCGCGTCGAGATCCCACACGTCATGGGCGAGATACTGGAAATAGCAGGCCAGCTTCCCGGTATCGAGATCGACCGATACGAGCGAGTCGGTGTAGAGGTTGTCGCCGGGGCGGAGCCCACCGTCGAGGTCGGGCGACGGATTGCCGACCACGAAGTACACGCGCTTCGTCGCCAGATCGACCGACGGATTCTGCCATACGCCGCCGCCCAGCGTCTTGTATGGATCGCCGTTCTTTGCCAGTGCGGCCTTCTCCGCCGCGATATCGCGGTGCATGTCGCGGCCGGTGGCATCTTTGGTGGCCCATACGCCGACCGAATTGTCGGGAATGGTGTTGAAGGTCCAAATGAGGTTGCCGGTGTTGGCGTCGTACGCTTTGACGAAGCCGCGAATGCCATACTCGCCGCCATTGGTACCGATCAGGATTTTGCCGTCGACTGCGGTCGGCGCCATGGTTTCGCTATAACCGAGCGTCGGATCGGCGATCTGCTGGCTCCACACCAGATTGCCGGTCTTGGCATCGAGCGCGTCCAGTTTGGAGTCGAGCGTAGCGACAT
Organism: Xanthobacteraceae bacterium; assembly: GCA_030043285.1. GTDB lineage: Bacteria > Pseudomonadota > Alphaproteobacteria > Rhizobiales > Xanthobacteraceae > BOG-931. Next base: position 7,019 of record JASHXZ010000614.1, read on the forward strand.
AGACTTTGTCGCCGTAGACGGCGACGCCGCGGTTATTGGGACCGCAGCAATAGGTCGTGATCGGCCCCATATTGTGCTTGTAGTGCCAATACATCTCGCCGGTCTTGGCATTGAGCGCATAGACATGATCGAAGGACGTGGTGACGTACATCACCCCGTCGACGACGATCGGCGAAGTCTCCAGCGATTCCCGGATGTCGGTCTGGAAAATCCAGGCGACATGCAGATTCTTGACGTTGCCGCGGGTGATCTGCTTCGCCGGATAGAAACGCTGCTGATCGTAGTCGCCATTGGTGCCGAGGAAATTTTTGCTGTCCTTCGCGGCGCCGTTGAGCATCGCTTGCGTCACGTTAGCGGCCGGAGCCGGTGCTTGGGTGACCGTAGCGTGCGCGGGCGCAGCGGCTGCGGGCGCCGGCGCAGGTTCTGGGACCTTGGCCGGCGCACCCGGTGTTGCGGCTGGCGCCGTGCCCGCCGGCGTTTCTGTTGATGGCTGCTGCGCACTCACGCTGCCAAAGCCGCTGATCGAGAGCGCAAACGCGCCGGCGATCAGCGACGAGAAATTGAATCGCTTCATGGACTTATCTCCCCCGGGGACGCTTGCTCGCAACAGCCGATCCCTGCGCCAGCCTGCGCTCAAGCGGAACCATGAGCGTGGCAACGCTCCTATTCACTGTCAAGGCGGACACATCGCGGGCACGATGAAAAATGGCGTCGATGCGCGAGCGCCGTTTGGGTGCTCTGGCCCGATGTCGGCTTTGCTCCCCAAATCTGCCGCAACAGCGGACAGCCAAGCTTAGCGGAGCCACATTGCGCCTATATTCACCAGACCCAGGCCTGACTATCTGTCGTTGTCGGCTGGACCTCGACACTTGTGCGTGACGGCATCGCGATAGCGGCCGCGGCCGCAGCCCGTCAGAAACCCGCTGGGCGAAATTGAGGGCGTCGGAAT
>JASHXZ010000615.1 GCA_030043285.1 Xanthobacteraceae bacterium
CACGCCGGCAGTTACCGTGCGGTTCGGCTGCGAATTCCTGTCGCTGCGCCAGGACCTAGAAGGCGTCACCGCGCAGATACGCCGCGGCGACGGCGGCACCGAGGAGCTGCGCGCGAAATATCTGGTCGGCTGCGACGGCGGCACCAGCCCGGTGCGCAAGGAGCTCGGTATCGCGCTCGCCGGCGAAGGCAATCTCATGCAGCTGCGCCAGGCGCTGTACCGCTGCGACGCGCTGTTCGATCTGCTGCCGATCGGCAACGGCCCCGGCAAAGGCCGCCACTATCACGTCGCCGACAACAAGGCGACGCAGCTCATCATGCAGGACTCGACCAAACACTGGACGCTGCATTCGATTGTCGAGACCGCCGAGGAGATGAACGCCACGTTCGAGCGCACCGTCGGCGTTCCGGTGCGCTATGAGATGCTGTCCTGCGATCCGTGGCGGCAGAATCTCCTGCTCGCCGACCATTACGGCAAGGGCCGCGTCTTTCTTGCCGGCGATGCCGTGCATCTCGTCATCCCCACCGGCGGGCTCGGCATGAATTCCGGCGTTGCAGACGCCGTCGATCTGTCGTGGAAGCTCGCCGCGACGCTGGCCGGCTGGGGCGGGCCGAATTTGCTCGCATCCTACGAGGTCGAGCGCCGCCAGGTCGGCGAGCGCAACGTCGGCGCCTCGCGCTATGCCACGCTCGGCCGGCGCAAATGGCGCTCGATGTGGCGGCCGAACATCCGCGACGACACCGCGGAGGGCCGGCAAACCCGCTCCGTTCTATCCGCCGTCGCCGACGTCGAGCAGCGCAAGAGCAACGAGATGATCGGCGCCGAGTTCGGCTATCGCTACGTCGACTCGCCGGTGGTCTGCAACGTGCCCGGCGGTCCCGAGCATTTGTTCCGCGAATATCAGCCGACCACCTGGCCGGGGGCGCGGCTGCCGCATGTTTGGTGCAACGACGGCGCGGCGATGCACGACCGCATCCCCGACGGCTTCACGATTCTCAAACTCGGCGGCACCCGCGCCGATGTGACCGGTCTGCAGCGCGCCATCGCGGCGCGCGGCGCGCCCATCGCGGTGCTCGATGTGCCCGACCGCATCGTGCGCGAGGTCTACGGCTACGATCTCATTTTGCTGCGCCCCGACCTTCACGTCGTGTGGCGCGGCAATGCGGCTCCTGAAGATGCCGCCGAAGTGGCCGCGATCGCCACCGGCCATTTTTCGGATCGATGATGATAGCGGACGCGCTACTGCGCCAGCGCGAGCACGATGCCGCCGACCGCGCTGACGAGGACGACGACAAGCGGCGGCGCACGCCACACGGTCAGGAGCACGAAGCCGACGACCGCAACGCCGAAATCGCCGCCCGTCTTTACCGCGCTGGTCCAGACCGGATTGTACAGCGCGGCGCCCAGAAGGCCGACGACGGCGGCATTGACGCCGCGCATCGCAGCCTGCGCGCTCCGCCTTCTGCGAAACGAATCCCAGAACGGCAGCGTGCCGAGCAGGATCAGAATGCCGGGCAGAAAAATGCCGATCAGCCCCAACGCCGCTCCAGGTACGCCGTTCGGCGATATGTTAACGACGGTGCCGAGATAGGCGCTGAAGGTGAACAGCGGGCCGGGCACGGCCTGGGCGGCGCCGTAGCCGGCGAGAAATGTGTTGTCGCTGACCCAGCCGGGCGCGACAAACGCCTGCCGCAGCAGCGGCAGCACGACATGACCGCCGCCGAACACCAGCGCTCCCGAGCGGTAGAACGCCTCGAGCAGTGCGACGCCCGATACGTGCCACACGCTTTGCAGGATTGGCAGGCCGCCGAGCAAAACAAAGAAGGCGCACAGCGCCACCACGCCGGCGCGGCGCGATACCGGAATGGCGAAGTGATCTCCGGGCGGCGCCTCATCGCTGCGGCACAGCCAAAGCCCGGCAAGGCCGCCCGCCGCGATCGCGCCGATCTGCGCGACCGACGAGGTGCTGAACAAAATGATCAATGCGGCGACTACCGCGATGGAGGCGCGCTCGCGGTCCGGGGCCAAACTGCGCGCCATGCGCCAGACGGCCTGCGCCACGATGGCGACCGCGACCAGCTTGAGGCCGTGCAACAAATCGGCGCCAATTGCGCCGGTCGGCGCGCTGGCGCCGTAAGCAAACAGCACGAGCAGAATGGCCGACGGCAGCGTGAAGCCAGTCCAGGCCGCAAGGCCGCCGAGATAGCCGCCGCGCATCAGGCCGATGGAAAATCCGACCTGACTCGATGCCGGCCCCGGCAGGAACTGGCACAGCGCCACGAGATCGACAAAGGCCCGTTCGTCGAGCCAACGCCGCCGCACCACGAACTCTTCGCGGAAGTAGCCGATGTGCGCGATCGGTCCGCCGAAGGAGCTGACACCGAGGCGGAGAAACGCCGCGAAAACTTCGCCCGCATTGCCGGCAGGCGCGTGCGACTTTTCGCTCGTCGTCGCGGGGCTTTCCATCTGTGCATTGTTGACAAGTTTCAAAGCGGCGGCAAGATTTTGCGCAGATCGCGCGCGGAAACGAACGTCTCTACCTGACGGCGCGCAATACAAGACAACAATGACACGTTGCGCAGAGGGGAGGGCTCGATGACGATCACGGCTCCGCAGACGCTTGCGTCGCGCAACGCTGCCTCGCTCGCCGCCGCGACGCGGGTGCGCTGGACCTATATCGCGCCGACGCTCTTGGCGTACTGGATCATGTCCATGTTCGACAAGAGCAACATCTCGATCGTCATCACCGATCCGCAATTTCTCGGCGACCTTGATCTCACCGGCCAGACCAAATTGCTCGGCTGGTTGGTCGGCGGCCTGTTCATCTCCTATGGCCTTGCGGCGCCGATCTGGGGCTGGTCGGTGACGCGCTACGGCGCGCGCAATTCGACCATCGTCAGCCTCATCGTCTGGGCACTGACCTGCTTCTGGGCGGCGGCCGCGCACAGCTACGGCATGCTGCTCGCCTCGCGTGTCGCGCTCGGCGTCGGCGAGGCCGCGTGCTATCCGGTCACGCTCGCGCTGGTCGCCAACTGGTTCGCGCTGCGCGAGCGCGGCAAGGCCACCGCCTATTGGTGGATCGGCACCATGATCGGGCCGATGCTGGTCGGCCTCATCGTCACCACGCTCATTCTGTCGATCGGTTGGCGCGGCCAGTTCGTCTCGCTCGGCGTGCTGGCGCTCATCGTGCCGCTGCCGATGGTGTGGTTTCTGGTGCGCGACAAGCCGGAGCAGAATCCGGCGGTCAACGCCGCCGAGCGCGATCTGATCGAGGCCGGCGCCATCGAGAACAACGACGATGCGCCGGGCCGTATCCTCAAAGGCGTCAAAAGCGTTTGGCGCAATCATCGTTTCTGGCTGATGACGATCGCAATCTCGTCGAACGCCATCTTCTTCTGGGGCTGGTCGGGTTGGCTGCCGACCTATCTGCGCACGGCGCGGCACTTCGCGTTCTCGACGTCAGGCTACCTGACGTTCG
>JASHXZ010000616.1 GCA_030043285.1 Xanthobacteraceae bacterium
GACGTGCTCGCCATCATGACGGAACTCGGCTCCGACCCGGAAGCCGCCAGAATGTTTCGCCGTTTCCCGCAGGAATATTTATCGCGATGGCCTGGTCTTGCCGATGAAGAAAGAGACGAGCTGGTCAATCGAGCAACCGGCAGCAGACCGACGAAGCGAGAGCCGATCGGCGATCATGGTTTTCCGCCTGGAGACCCCGACGTTCGATGAATCCAGCAATTGATCGTGAAGCGCGAATCTGCCCAGGCGTTCGAAGGCACGCGAACCGGACGCACCTCATGGCGAAGCCAGCTGGGAAAGATGACCAGCGAGTCCGCTTCCGGCTCGATGTCGATGTACGGCGCCGGCGTCGCCGCTTCGCCGGGCGCGGCCCGCTTCGGGAAACCATACAGCCGAAGCTCGCCACCGCTAAACGCTCGTGGCGTGGCCGAGAAATAGTAGATGCAGGAGAGGATGCGGACCTTGGCCTTGGCGGTGAGCGTGTCGATGTGCTCGCTGATGTGCCCCCCGTCCGGATAGGCCGTGATCTCGAATTCCTTAGGCTCGACCCGCGGTTCGGTCAGGTTGAGCGCTTGAACAGCGGGACCGGCCGCGGCCGCGACAAAGGCGTGGATTGGATCGGCAAATTCGCCGAGATCCTTCAGGTAAAACGCATGGCGCAGGCTTGAGTCCACAAGTAGCTCAAGGGTTTGTCGGTTATGCATCACGCCAAGCTGAAAAACATTTTGGCGCTCGACGGCATGACTGAGCAACCCCGCGACATAGCTGGCACCCAGAATGTTGCGGTATTTCAGATATGGACAGCGCGCGTCCACTGGACCCTCGCGCAAGGCCTCTGTCCCCACCGTCGATTCGATACCTGTCGCCATAATCCTTCCCATTGCCGCTACAGCATCCCCAAGCTGATTACCACCTTTTGCTTGCGGAACGGCGTAATACTTGACATTATGCCGATTCATAGGCTGCATGCGCCGACAATCGGAGCCGCGGCCTACGGACTTTTCCCGGAGCGGGTTCTACTGGATTTGGCCAGATGGACGAAGCGCGAAAAGGCGAAGAACCGAGCACCGAGCAGCCCGTGCATCTGGGCCGCCGGCCATGGCGCGCACCGCAATTTTTCGTGGCGGAATTCGCCAATACGCGAGCCGTCGGCAATGGCACAGGCGACGGGCACGCGGGCGCCGAGTCGTCAAGCTGAACGCCAGCCGCAAAGCCGCTACCTGCCTATCCGCCTCCCCTTGCATGCTCCGCAATGAGCGCATTCGTCGGAATCGTTGCGCTGAGCGGACGCCCAATCGACCGCGAGGTAGAAGAACGCGCCGCCAGGGCCCTTGCTCGCCTGGGTAACGGGCGGACGCGCGTGAGCCGCGGCGAAGCGGGCCTGTTCATTGAGCACAACGGGCAGCGCGACAGACCGGCGCCAATTCAAACGGCCCCTTCGCCGCGACCGACGCTGTTTGCGGCGCTCGCGCGGCTCGACAACCGTGAAGAGCTAGGCGATGCGCTCGGGCTTGCTCGCCCGGAGCTGGCCCAGACCCCGGACACCGCGCTGCTCCAGCACATGTTCGAGCGCTGGGGCGATACCGGCGTGGCGCGGTGTCTCGGCGCGTTTGCCTTCGCGCATTGGGACGCGGCTATGCGCCGCCTGACGCTCGGCCGTGATTGCCTCGGCAATCGGCCGCTATTTTATCACCGCGGATCGGAATTTATCTGGTTCGCGACCAGCCTCGGCGTGCTGCTGGCCGTGCCGGACGTGCCGCGCGCGATCAACGAATTGGCGCTGGCGCAATTCCTCGCCGTCAACAACGGCAACGAAAGGCAGACGTTCTATCGCGGCATCGAGCGCGTGCTGAGCCGCACCCTGGTGACGATCGATCCCCAGGGAACGCGTCATCGAAGGTACTGGTCGCCCGATCTCGACGCGCCGCCTCCCTATCGACGGGATGAAGATTATGTGGAAAGGGCGCGCGAGCTGCTCGACATTGCGGTCGCGTCGTCGACACGAGACACGCCGCAGGTCGCAATCGCGACCACCGGGGGGCTCGATTCTTCAGCCATCGCTGCCACGGCGGCCCGGCAGCCGTTCACCAAGCAGATCACCTGCCTTTGCCTCGTGCCGCCACTGGGAACCGCCATCGATGTCGGTCGGTTCCGCTACCTCGACGAACGCGACAAAGTTCGAGAGCTCGGGCGCATGTATCCGCGCCTCGACATTCAATTCGTCTCTCCCGATTCCATCCACCCTAAGGCCTACGATGACACACGCCATTTCGCGCGGCTGCATTTGCCGGTATTTCATGCGGCCAGTACGGGTGTCGGTTTCCATCTTACAGATGCGGTCGTGGCGGGCGGTCACCGCACGCTCCTGATCGGCAACTATGGCAATTTCGGCCTGACTTGGTGGGGACCGCTCGCGGTCCTGGAGCTGTTTCGCGCCCGTCAATGGACGGCCTGCCTCCGCGAGTTGCGTGCGATCGCGCGGGAGAACGATCAAAGCCTGTTCCGCGCTCTTGCCGCCAACCTTGTCGTCCCCGCGACTTCACCGCAGATGCGCCGCTTGATCTATCGCTTGCGCGGCCGAAATCCCGACAGCGTCGCGCAGCATAGCGCACTCAATCCGGCTTTTGTCGCCGAAACCGGCTTGGCGCGCCAATGGCGGAAGGAAGGTTTCGATCCATGGTTCGGTCCGCGCGATTCCAACCCGCGGCGCTGGCGCGCCTATCGCCTGTTCGATCACCAACAGTACGCCCGCGACGTGCGGGGAGCGGCCGAAGAGGTCTATGGCTACGAGATACGCGATCCGCACGGCGATCGCCGCCTGCTCGAATTCGTGCTTTCGGTGCCTGAACCGATGTATCGACGCGACGGCGTGCAGCGCGCCTTCGCACGCCGCGTTTTGGCCGATCGGCTGCCGCCGGCGATCTTCAAGGAACGGCGCAAGGGTGCGCATGCGCCAACCTGGTTCCGATCGCTCGACGCGAGGCGAAAGGATATTGCCGAGGATATCGAGCGCCTGCAGGCATCTGCGGTGGCGAGCCACCTCCTCGATCTGCCGCGGCTCAAGCGCCTGATCGATCAATGGCCAAAGGATGCAAACGAAGCCGAAAGGCGTGGCGGCGAATTCCGTCTTGCGCTTGCCCGCGGCGTCCATGTCGGCCACTTCATCCGCTGGGTGGAAGGCGGCAATGCCTAAGCCGCCCGTGATGCACGAGCGCCAGCCGGAGTACGCTTGCACAGGTGCACGTGCGCTCCGTATTCTAGATGCGTAGGGCGAGGGCATGGCGCAGGCCTACGACTTCAACGGGCTGAAGCTCGAATCCGACTTCCACCTGCCGGCGCTGGCGCCGTGGGACGGGCCGCGCCATGCCCGATCCGATATCGTGGTCCGGCAGGCTGCGGTTCCGCTGCGCCTCGACTCTCCCGACTACGTCGCGCCGGTCTTTCAAACCAAAGGCGCGAGCGAGTATCTGCTGGCGCTGCCGGGTACCGGCCGCATCCTGGTCCGAAATGGCGATGAAGTCCTGGTCGATCCCGAACCCGGCGCCGACCCGAGCACCATTCTCAGTGGCCCGCTGCAGGCGGTGCTGTGGCATCAGCGCGGGCTATTGCCGCTGCACGGCAGCGTGGTCGCTGTCGGTAATCAGGCCATCGCGCTGTGCGGTCCTTCCGCCGCCGGCAAATCCACGCTTGCCGCGATGCTGGCCGCACGGGGCCATGCCGTGGTCGCCGACGACGTCTGTGTCATCGACCCGCACAACGCACGCGTCTTGGCCGGCTGCGGCCGACTGCGGCTGTGGCGCGATGCGCTCGACAATCTCGGCGTTGACTCTCGGGTGCTGGAACGCGCCGCGCGCGATAAGGAAAAGTACGTCCTCGATT
>JASHXZ010000617.1 GCA_030043285.1 Xanthobacteraceae bacterium
CCGGCGTTCGGCGACGGCAGATGAAATTCCGTGATGGCGCCGGATGTCGTGATGCGGCCGATCCGGTTGGCGGATTTTTGCGTGAACCACAGATTGCCATCGGCGCCGGCCACGATGCCGACCGGCATGGCGGTGCGCGCCGGTAGCGCGAACTCGGTGAAAGTCTGGCGATCCGGATCGAAGCGGCCGATCTTCGACGCGCCGTTCTCGCAGAACCATAGCGCGCCGTCCGGCCCCTCGATCGCGATATAGGGCTTGCTATTCGCGCTCGGAATCCGGTGCTCGCGGATCGTGGGCTGCGGCGCGCTCATTGGCCCGCCTTCATGGCGATGCGCCGGCCGACGCCGTCGGGCCGCGGCAGCCGGTCGTGGGCGGCCTTCATCAGCGTAAGCCGCCGCATCACGTTGTCCGGAAACGTGGCGGTCTTCTTCGCCACCATGTCGACGTTGAGCGCCATGTTCTCCGAGGTAGCAGATAGCCAGCCCTGCTCGGCGTGATAGAGCTGCTCGAAATAGTGCAGGCGCTTCCGGTCGAAATCGATGAGCTGGAACGTGACGCGCACCGGCGCATCGACCAGAAGCTCGCGCAGATAGCGCACGTGCACTTCGGCCGTGAAGGTCGAGCGCTTTTCCTTCTGGACGTAGGCGAGCCCCAGGTCGAGCAGCTCGTAGACCTCGTCCACGGCGCGGTCGAACAGGACATTATAGTAGGCCATGTTGAGATGGCCGTTGTAGTCGATCCAGGCCGGCTCGACCCGCATCACCGAGGAGACGAAGGGCGCAAAGAACGGCGGCTCGAGATTGGGTCGGTCGAGCATGGGGTTTCCGGCACGGCTGCAGCAGTCGGCGTCTATAACACGCGATCCGCCGAGAATGCGCTAATTCCGGGGCATTCCGCCGCGGCTAACAACATTTTGAATACGGCGCGCACGATCACCGTCAAACGGGCTGAGGTCTCAGCTGCCCCGCGCTTGACCGCGCCGCCGCCAAACGCCAGTTTTGCCTTTAAAGAGCACCGGCAGGCGTAAAGGGCAGGCGATGGCAGGCGCGGAAGCGGCGGACCACAACAACGGCGACCGCGAGGCGGTCGACGCCGTCATCGCCAAGCTCGCGCAAAAGTTCGGTAACCGGCTGGTGACCTCGCGCGCGGTGCGCGCGCAGCACGCCAACACGGTGACCTGGATCGACAACCAGCCGCCCGACGCCGTGGTGTTTCCGCAAGGCACCGAGGACGTGCAGGAGGTGGTGCGGCTGTGCGCCGCCGCGCGTGTACCGGTGATCGCGTTCGGCACCGGCACCTCGCTGGAGGGCCAGGTCAACGCGCCGCGCGGCGGCGTGTCGCTCGACTTCCGCGACATGAACCGCGTGCTCGCCGTGCACGCGGAAGATCTCGATTGCGTGGTCGAGCCCGGCATCACCAGAAAACAGCTCAACGAGCATTTACGCGATCAAGGCGTGTTCTTTCCGATTGATCCGGGCGCCGACGCCTCGCTTGGCGGCATGGCGGCGACGCGCGCCTCCGGCACCAACGCGGTGCGCTACGGCACCATGAAGGACAATGTGCTGGCGCTCAAAGCCGTGCTCGCCAATGGCGAGGTGATGACGACCGGGCGGCGCGCCAAAAAGTCGTCGGCCGGCTACGACCTGACCCGGCTGCTGGTCGGCTCCGAGGGCACGCTTGGCATCATCACCGAACTGACCCTGCGGCTCTCCGGCATCCCCGAGGCGATCTCCGGCGGGGTATGCCCGTTCCCTTCGGTGGAGGCGTGCTGCCGCGCCACCATCATGACTATCCAGTCCGGCATTCCGGTGGCGCGCATCGAACTGCTCGATGTGTTGCAGGTGCGGGCGGTCAACTCGTATTCGAAGCTCGGGTTGCCCGAGACGCCGATGCTGTTCCTGGAATTTCACGGCACCGATGCGAGCGTCGCCGAACAGTCGGAGCGCTTCGGCGAAATCGCCAAGGAGCTTGGCGGCGGCCCGTTCGACTGGGCACTCCGGGCCGAGGACCGTACCCGGCTATGGCAGGCGCGCCACGACGCCGCGCTGTCGTGCAAGACGCTGCGCCCGGGCGCACACATCGTCGCCACCGACGTGTGCGTGCCGATCTCGCGGCTCGCTGAATGCGTGGTCGAAACACAGCGCGACATTGCCGACAGCCGACTGATGGCGCCGATCGTCGGCCACGTCGGCGACGGTAATTTCCACCTTACGCTCCTGGTCGACATGGACGACGCCGACGAGGTGGCCCGCGCGCAGGCTTTGTCGCAGCGTCTGGTCGATCGTTCGCTGGCGATGGACGGCACCTGTACCGGCGAGCACGGCGTCGGCCAGGGCAAGATGAAGTATCTCAAAGCCGAGCACGGCGAGCCGGCGCTCGCCGCCATGCGCGCGCTCAAGCGCGCCCTCGATCCGCTCGACATTCTCAACCCCGGCAAGATCGTCGCGCTCAGCTAGGCGTTCCTTTGGCGGAGTTCTGAAGGGCCGGCGCCGTTCTCCAGCCGCTCAAGGTCAGTCGAGATCGATATCGATCTTGATGCGCCGCGGCTCATTCTCTCGCCGTTCTTTCTTCGCTTCCTCCTTGTGCTCGTGGTCATGCTCCCGGCTGGACTCTTCGGGAAACTCGCGGGCCGGACGATCCAAATCGGGATCGAGCACGAAGGTCAGGCCGCCCACCACCAGGCCGTCGGCAAGCACCACCAATTCGATGGCTACGTAGCCGGACAGCTGGACCTCAGCCGCAGTGAAATCCTGCCCGCCGCTCAGACGCGGACGAATGACACGGCTGTCGCGAGGGCCGAGCGTGAACGAACCTCCTCCTGGGTTATCGAGATGCATTGTCCAGCCGCGGCTTATCAGGAACGGCGGCAATACGGCACGGACCTCCATGGTGGCGGTCTTGCCGAAAGGATTGCTGGCCCAGAATTCCCGCTTTTCGAACGCGGCTTCCAGCTCGTGGCGGTGTCCGCCGCCGGGTACGGGAATGACAGCGCGGAGCCCGAGATTGTTGTCGCAGGGCACCAGCCGCCAAAGTGGCGTCGGTCCGATCGCCGCCGGCAGGCCGCTGGCGGCATCGTTGTTCGCGCGATCTCCGGGCACCGTGGCGCTCATCAGCATGCACTCGTGCCCCGGAACCTGCGGGTGCCAGTCGAACGGCCCGACCACCACTTGGCCGCCAGAGGGTAGAGTTGGGATCAGACGTGAGGCCGTCGTCATCGGTTTCCAATCGTCAGGCCAGACCAGTCCGGCGCAGGGCCGAGAGTGCCAGCCGTGCACCACCACGTTGCTCGCCGTCAGCGTTCCGCGGTTTTTTACCCGCACATAGGCATAGTTCGCGACGCCGACGATTGGAGTCTGATGTTCCAAATGCCCATCCGGCTTATGTCGATTCCAGACGTCGGTTGTCTCCCAGAACCTCTGCAGATACGGATATTGATTGGCCGGACCGTAGGTGTACTCGCCGTTACGGCCGTCATCGATGTAGACGTCGATCGGAGGTGGCGGCCCCTCATTGTTATTCGGTTTTGGCGTGGCCGCCGGCTGATAGAGTCCCTGTTTCTCAAAAGCCCACCGGATGACTTTCCAGTAACAGCCGCCGACCTGCGCTTTGGCGGTCCA
>JASHXZ010000618.1 GCA_030043285.1 Xanthobacteraceae bacterium
TTTCTGAAACGTTGCGACCGCACAACTCGTAAATGCGCTGAATGTGTTGCCAGCGCACCCGGTCGGCCGACATCGGATTTTCCGGCGGCTCGATCTTTTTGTTGTCCAGCGCCAGCAGCGCCGCGGCGACATCGTCGGCATCGACCGGCTTGGCCAAATAATCGACGGCGCCGAGCTTCACCGCATTCACCGCAGTGGCGATATTGCCGTAGCCGGTGAGAATGATGGCGCGCGCTTCGGGGCGACGTTTCTTCATGGCCGAGATCACGTCGAGGCCGTTGCCGTCAGCGAGCCTCATGTCGACGACCGCGAAGGCGGGCGCCGCTTTTTCCACCTGCAACAGCCCGTCGGCGACCGATTCGGCCGTGGTGACCGCAAAGCCGCGGCCCTCCATTGCTCGCGCCAGCCGCTGCAGGAACGATTTGTCGTCTTCGACGATCAGAAGCGAACGTTCGTTGGGAAGCGCTCCGGATGCAGCATTGGTCATGACAATCTACTCCGCCGACACGTTACGTGGGCCGCACGCGCTGCCCCACGCCGCCGCAAACTTGTTTGCAGTATCGCTGCAATCATGGGCGGCTGCAATCAACTTACGCCGCATTCGGCAAGCGCATCAGGCCAAACAATGAGCCGATCGGGCCAATTTCTGACTTACAGTTAAGCGGCCGGCGCCGCGGGCTCAAGAGGGGGCGAGAGCAGCGGCCGCTCGAAAACCGCGCGGTTCCAGGTGATTTTGATGGTTGCGCCATGGAGCGGCGGCGCCTGATTAATCAGCGACAGTTTGGCCCCGGATCGCTCCAACAGCGTCTTGGCAATGAAAAACCCAAGCCCGAGCCCGAACACCGTCTCGCCGTCGCTCTCGGCGCTGCGCGGCTCGGGCCGGCGCTGAGTCACATAGGGGGCGCCGAGCCGGTCCAGCACCTCGGGGGCAAAGCCCGGGCCGTCGTCGCTGATGGTGATGGAGACAATGTCATCATCCCAGTTGGCAAAGATTTCGACCCGGCTGCGGGCGAAATCGACGGCGTTCTCGATGATGTTGCCGAGCCCGTAACGGATCGCCGGATTGCGGGCGCCCATGGGCTCTCCGGTCCGGTTCGGCGGCAGCGTCATGCCGACCGAAACGCCGAAATTGCGGTGCGGCGCGGCAGCCTCATCGATCAACGCCGACAGCGGCAAGCGATCGAACGGCTCGCCGGTCGGCAGCTCGGTGAGCTTGGCCATGATGCCGCGGCAACGCTGCGCCGCCTCACGCAGCAGCTTGACATCCTCCGCATAGGGCGATTTCGGCTCCAGCGTGCGCTCGATCTCACGAACCACAAGCGTGATAGTGGCGAGCGGCGTACCGAGTTCGTGCGCGGCAGCGGCGGCAAGGCCGTCGAGCTGGGACAAGTGTTGCTCGCGCGCGAGCACGAGCTCGGTCGCCGCCAGCGCATCGGACAGCTGGCGCGCCTCCTCGGCGACCTGCCACGTGTAGACGCCGATATAGCCGATGGCGAGCAGGATCGAGAGCCAGACGCCCACCATGTAGATTTCCGGCAGTTCCAGGCCGTGCGGCGTTTCCCACGGCAGGTCGTAATGGAAGAACACCAGCACCGTGGCGCACAGCATGGCGAAGGTGCCGATCAGAAGGGTCATGCGCGGCGGCAGCGCGGTGGCCGAGATCAGCACCGGGCCGAGCAGCAGGAACGAAAACGGGTTCTCCAGGCCGCCGGTGAGATAAAGCAGCGCCGCCAGTTCGGCGATATCGAAGCCGAGGAGCCAGGCGGCGCGGTCCGGCTCGAGCCATTGCGTCTTGGGAAAGGCGACGCGCAAAGCGACGTTAAGCAGGGCCGCCACCGCGATCACCGCGAGGCACGACCAGATCGGCACCACCACGTATTCGAGGCCGAAATGCACCACGAACAGCGCCGCGAGCTGGCCGAATACGGCGAGCCAGCGCAGGCGCACCAGCGTGTCGAGGCGCACGTTGCGCGGCCGATCGTAGCTTTGCGGCAGTCCGAACATGCCGCCAATGTAGCGGTTGGCCCCGCGCAATCCAAACCCGCAGGGTGCCGCTGGCGTTGACCCTTGGGATGAGCGAAACTGGACGAAACCGCCTCTTTGGGAGCACCGCAATGGCCTACGATCTCGATCAGTTCATCGCCGATTGCCGTTCTATCCTGTCGCGCGATCCCGGGCCGAACGGCCGCGAGCAGGTCCGCACCAAGCTTGAAACCTTGCTGCACAATCCGGACTTCATCAGCGAGCACTGCAGCGAGGACAGGCCGCGCGGACTGCACGTGCTGTACGAGGATCCGAAGCTCGGTTTCCAAGTGCTCGCCCACATCAACGACAAAGCGCGCGTGTCGCCGCCGCACGATCACGGCGCCTCGTGGGCGATCTACGGGCAGGCCACCCATCACACCGACATGACCGAATGGGAGCGCGAAGATAACGGCGGCGACCCGAAGCACGCCAAGCTCAAGCCGGTCAAAAAATACCGCCTGACGCCCGGCCACGCCGGCATCTATCAGGACGGTAAGATCCACTCGATCGATTACCCGGACTACGCGCGTTTCATTCGCGTCACCGGCACCAACCTGGACCGTATCGACCGCGTGCGCTTCGACCTGAAAACCGGCGAGGTGCACCAGATGACGCCGCAGCAGGCGACGTGAGCGCGCCGGTCAGTGACGCGGCTGCGCCGAAGGTCGACGCCCACCAGCTCCGCGCCATGCTGGCCGACGGCGGCGAGCTGGCGTTGGTGGATGTGCGTGAGGAGTTCATCTTCTCGCAAAATCATTTGCTGCTCGCGCGCTCGGTGCCGCTCAGCCGGTTCGAGCTGAAGTTCGCCGCGCTGGTGCCGCGCCGCGCTACGCGCGTCGTGCTGTGCGATGACGGCGACGGCCTTGCCGAGCGCGCAGCCGCGATCCTCCTTCGCAACGGCTATTCGGACGTTGCCGTCCTCGACGGTGGCGTGGCGGCTTGGGGACAATCAGGCTTCGAGCTGTTTTCCGGAGTGAACGTGCCGAGCAAGGCGTTCGGCGAGTTCGTCGAGCATACCTGCAGCACGCCCGGCATCGCCGCCGAAGAACTCGAGGCTTTGCTGCGCACCGGCGCCGACCTGGTGGTGCTCGACAGCCGCCCGCTCGACGAGTACGTGCGCGTCTCGATCCCGACCGCCATCAACGTGCCGGGCGCCGAACTGGTGCTCCGCGCGCGCGAGCTCGCGCCGTCGCCGCACACGACCGTGGTAGTCAATTGCGCCGGCCGCACCCGCAGCATCATCGGCGCCCAATCGCTGATCAATGCCGGGCTGCCCAATCGCGTGCTGGCGCTGCGCAACGGCACCATGGGCTGGAGCCTGGCCGGCTTTACTTGCGATAGCGGGCAAAACCGGCGCGCGCCCGGCGTATCGGCCGACACTCTGCAATGGGCGCGGCAGGCGGCCCAGCGCGTCGCCGAGAGCTGCGGCGTCAAAGCGATCGAACGCGGTGCACTCGAACGGCTGCGCGCCGAGCAAGATCGAACGACGTATGTGTTCGATGTCCGCGACCCGGCCGAATACGAAGCCGGCCATGTCGCCGGCGCAGCCTCGGCGCCCGGCGGCCAATTGGTGCAAGCGACCGATCAATATGTCGGCACGCTCGGCGCCCGCATCGTGCTGGTCGACGATGCCGAAGTGCGGGCGCGCATGACCGCGTCGTGGCTGCGCCAGATGGGCTGGCAGGACGTGTTCGTGCTGGCCGAGACCGGAACGGAGGTCGATCAGCCGGCCGCTTCGATGCTTAAAACGGAAATCGACAATGATGCCGCGATCGACCTTGCCTCCTTCGGCGAAATGTTTGCGAGCCACGCCGCGACGGTCGTCGATCTCTCGCCGAGCCGCGATTATCTCAAGGAGCACATTCCCGGCGCGTGGTTTGCGATCCGCACGCGGCTTGACCGCGCGCTGAAAAAGATTCCGCTGCGCGAGATTTTGGTACTGACGTCAGAAGACGGCACGCTGGCCGCCATGGCGGCGGCCGAAGCGCAGGCCCTGGCAAGCGTTCCGGTGCGTTTCCTCACCGGCGGCAACCC
>JASHXZ010000619.1 GCA_030043285.1 Xanthobacteraceae bacterium
GTGATCGCCATCCAGGCGGCTTTGCGCGAGCGCGAGCGCACCGGCCACGGCCAGTTCGTCAAATCGGCGCTGTTCGAATCCACTGCGTTTCTGATGGCGCAGCACATGGCCGGCCAGGCGATTACCGAGCGTGAGCCGCCGCCGATGCCGGCGCGCGAGGGCGCCTGGGCGATCTACGAGCCGTTCGCCACCGCCGATGGCGAGCAGATTTTCGTCGGATTGACCAGCACCCGGCAATGGCGGCGCTTCTGTGAGCATTTCGGCCGCGACGATCTCCTGCAAAACCCGGCCTATGCGACCAACGAGGATCGCGTGCGCGAGCGCCCGACGCTGCTGCCCGTGGTCGCCGCCATCGTCGCCAAACACCGGCGCGACGAGCTTGCCGTTTTGTTCGATCGCATCGATATTCCGTTTGCGCCGGTCGCCCGGCCTGGCGATCTGTTCGACGATCCGCAGCTCAATGCCGGCGGCCGCATGCTCGAAGTGGCATTTCCGGGCGGCACCATTACGAAATTGCCGCCGCTGCCGGTCGAGATGGGAGAACATACGCTCGGATTGCGCCGGCAGCCGCCGGCGATCGGCGAGCACACAGCCGAAATTCTTGGTGAGCTTGGCCTTGCCAAGTCCGAGGTCGAAGCGCTTTGCCGGCGCGGCATCGTCGAGGTTGCTGCGGCGCAGGAAAAAAAGAGCACACCATGAGCGATCTGCCGAAAAGCATCGAGATCAGCGAAGAAGGCCCGCGCGAGGGCTTTCAGTTCGAGAAAGGGGCGATTGCGACCGAGCGAAAAATTGCGCTCATAGACGCGCTGTCGCACACCGGGCTGAAGCAGATTCAGATCGTCTCGTTCGTCAATCCCAAGAACGTGCCCGGCATGGCCGACGCCGATCATGTGGTGGAAGGCATCGCGCCGCAGCCGAGCGTCGCCTACACGGCGCTATGGCTCAACGAGAAGGGATTTGAGCGCGCGCTCACCCACGGCAACCGCTTGGCGCTGGCCGGCACGATCCAGCTCTGCACCTCGGAAAAATTCCTCAAGCGCAATCAGAACCGCACCGCCGCGCAGCAGCTTGCCGGCCAGCATGCGATCGTCGAGATGTACAAGGCGAACGGCGTTGCGGTCGAGCGCGGCAGCATCATGGCGGCGTTCGGCTGCAATTTCGAGGGCGACATTCCGGTCGAGCGCGTGGTGACGCAGGTCGGGCAAATTCTCGATGTGGCGAAAGAGCACGGCGTCACGCTCAAATACGTGACGCTGGCCGATACGATGGCGTGGGCGACGCCGCTCTCCATCAAGCGCGTGGTGGGCGCCTTGCGCGAGCGCTGGCCCGACCTCGACATTGCGCTGCACCTGCACGACACGCGCGGCATGGCGATCGCCAACGCTTATGCGGGGCTCGAAATGGGCGTGACCCGCTTCGATTCATCAGTCGCCGGCCTCGGCGGCTGTCCGTTCGCCGGCCATACCGGAGCCGCCGGCAATGTGTGCAGCGAGGATCTCGTGTTTCTCTGTCACGAAATGGGTATCGAAACCGGCATCGATCTCGACGCCCTGATCGAATGCGCGCGGCTCGCCGAAGACGTGGTCGGCCATCCGCTGCCCGGCTCGGTCATGAAGGGCGGCACGCTGGCGAAGTATCGGATGTAATCCGTTACGCCTCCAAAATCTTCCAGATGCCGTTGGTCGTGACGACGAGCCGCTCGCCGACGAACATCTTCGCTTCCATGAACACGACCGAGCGCGTGGCGCGCACCACTTCGGGGCGGGCGACGACGAATTCGCCGAGCTTGACGCCGTCGACGAACTGAATGTTCAGCTCGATCGTGGCGTGGCGCTTGCCGCCGGTCGCCTGCCGCGCCGTCATCGCCATGGCCTGATCGGCCAAGGTCATCAGCATGCCGCCGTGCAGATTGCCGGAGCGATTGAGATGCTTCGGCGCAACGATAAAAGCGAACCGGGGCTTGCCGTCTTGGTCGCTGCGCCAGATCGGCCCGACCAGATCGCCGAACGCGGTGTGATTGACGATTTCCTCCCAGCCATGCGCGGCGGGATCGAAACGCGGCGCGGCGTTGGCCGCAGCGGCGGCCGGCTTATCGTTCATGCGCGCACCTCGGCGGGGCGTTTGCGTGCCGCGGCAAGCCGCCGGCCGATGTCGGGAATGAGCTTTTCGGCATTGGCGCCGGCGGCGAGCGCGCGGCCGTTACCGCCGAGCGCGCGCACCGCTTCGGTATAGGCCGCGACTTCTCCGGCATCGCGCACCGCTTGCGGATAATCGGTGGCGAAGACGAGCTGCGAGAACGCCAGCTCCTGCAGACCGAACTTCACCCAGTCGGCGCCCCATTCGGCGGCATGATCCGGGCCGGCCCAGCCGGCAATGTCGTAGAACAGCCGGCCGTCGAGATAATAGTCGAGCGGTTGTTTCGGCTGCCGGCCATGGCGCGTCAGTGTCGCCGTGCCCCATTTGTTGCGCTGCTGAAAACCGCGGATGCGGCCGAGATAACGGCCGATGCCGCCGGCGAAATGGGAAAACTGAATGCGCAAGGTCGGCAATTCGTCGAGCAGGCCGCAATTGATCAGACGCACCACCGCGGTCATCAGCGAAAACTCCCAGCCGAGCATGCGGCCAAGATCGTCGGCGTCCATGCGCGCCCAGCGGATCACCCGCGGCAGCGGATGAATGAAGACGTAGAGGTCGAGATCGGCGCAAATCTTCCAGAATGGCCGCAGCGCCTCGCTGTCGAGCGGCTGATCCTGCAGCTCGGAGGCTATGACCACGCCCGGAAAGCCGAGCTCGACGGCGCAGCGCTTGAGCTCGGCCGCAGCCTCGGCGGGCTTGAGCGCCGGCACGTGGGCGAGCGCGATGAAGCGGCCCGGATAAGCCTGTTCGGCTTCGCGCATGCGGTCGTTGATGGCGCGACAGACCGCAAGGTCCGGCTGGTCGAAGCCGGAGCCGCAGGACAAGACGCCGGCGTCGATGCCGGCGGCGTCCATCACCCGCACATGGGCGGCAAGATCCGCCAACAGCGGATTGAGCAGATAATGCGGATTGCCGTCGCGATCGAGATCGACCGTGACCTTGCCAGCATCGCCCTTGAGCAATTCCGGCGGCGTATAGTGCTGCTGAAAGTCGATGAGCATCGGATCCCCCGCGGCATGAGAAGAGCCGCGCGCGAATAGCGAATAGCGAATGGCGAATGGTTGCGCAAACCCGCCATTCGCTACTCGCCATTCGCCATTTTTACATGATGGCGAATTCGGTATTGCGACGGTCAGTTACCAGCATGGCGCCGGGATAATGGGTGATGCAGAAGTCCGGCTTCACCGCCATGATCACCGATTGCGGGGTGACACCGCAGGCCCAGAACACCGGGATTTCGTCGTCCTTGATCGGCACCGGATCGCCCCAGTCCGGCTTGGCGATGTCCGCAATCCCGATCGCCTCGGGCTTGGCGAGATGCACCGGCGCGCCGTGCACGGAGGGAAATCGCGTGGTGATCTGCACCGCGCGGATGGCGTCGGCCGCCTTCATCGGCCGCATCGACACGACGAGCGGACCGTGAAACGGTCCGGCCGGCACCGTTTCGATGGTGGTGCGGTACATCGGCACCGTGCAGTTGCAGGTGAAGTGGCGCAGCTCGATGCCGTCCTCGATCAGCGCCTGCTCGAACGAGAACGAGCAGCCGATGGCAAAGACCACGAGATCGTCGCGCCACCATCCTAAGAGATCGGTCGGCTCATCGGCGATAGCGCCGTCGCGCCACACCCGGTAACGCGGCAGGTCGGTGCGAATATCGAGGTCTTCACCCAGCGCAGGCAGCCGCCAGTCGCCGGGCGCCGAGACGCCGATCAGAGGGCACGGCTTTGGATTGAGCTGACAGAAACGCAT
>JASHXZ010000620.1 GCA_030043285.1 Xanthobacteraceae bacterium
ACGCGGCAGTTGCGCCTTGCCAAGCGTGGTCAGCGTTTCGATCACGATTGTTAGTTTTAGTTCGCCTTCGGCGCGCTCTTCGCCTCCCGCTTGTGGGGAGGGGTTAGGGGTGGGGGTCGGGAGGTCAGCTGCAGGCGCAGAGAGGCGCTCTGCTCCCATCAACGCTTGCGAATCACCTCTCGACCCCCCACCCCAACCCTCCCCCGCAAGGGGGGAGGGAGTCCGCCCCGCAAGCGGCGAGGGCCACATCAGCGCGACGGTTTCCGAAAGATCGCCGACATAATCGTACGACAGCCCGAACAGTACCGGGTCGGTGCGCTCGGCGATCAGGTTGCGGATCAATCCCGGCTTGGCGTGTGCAAAGCTGAGCGCGCCGGTCAATGCCGCGAGCGCCCAGCCGCGCTCGGGATCTTCAGTGATGCGGAAATACTCCGTCATCAGCCGCAGCTTGGCGTTGCGCGCCGGCTCGTAGGCGAGGCGATCCAACAATTCGGCGAAGCGCTTCATGAGGCTTCGCCATCCTCAGGGATGAGGGACGCTTGCGCTTCGCCGTCCGAACCTTCGTCCTCGTCGCCGTAGCCGGCGATATCGAGCGGCCGCGCTTTCAGTCCGCGCGTGCCGCACCAATAGACCAGCGCGTCCTCCTGGCCGTGCGTCACCCAGATTTCGCCGGCGCCGGTCGCCGCTACCGTGGCGGTGAGGCCGTCCCAATCGGCATGGTCGGAGATCACCAGCGGCAGCATCACGCCCTGCTGCCGCGCTCGCGCGCGCACCCGCATCCAGCCCGAGGCGAACGCTGTGACCGGATCGGGGAAGCGGCGCGTCCAAATATCGGCGAGCGCCGAGGGCGGACAGAGCGTGATGGTGCCGGCGAGCTCGGCCTTGGCGGTGCCGCGCACCGGACGCAGCTCGCCAAGCGCGATGCCGCGGCTCTCGTAATAGCGTGTGATGGTCTCCATCGCGCCGTGCAGATAAATCGGCGCCGCGTAGCCGGCCTGGCGCAACAGTGCGATGACGCGCTGCGCCTTGCCGAGCGAATATGCGCCGACCAGGTGCGCACGCTCGGGAAACAAAGCGGCCGAGTGCAGCAATTTGCCGATTTCGGCGCGCGGATCGCCGTGGCGGAATACCGGCAACGCGAACGTCGCCTCGGTGATGAACACGTCGCAGGGGATCAGCTCGAACGGCGCGCAGGTGGGATCGGCCACATTCTTGTAATCGCCGGAGGCGACGATGCGGAGGTCGCTTGATTCGACCGCGATCTGCGCCGAGCCGAGCACATGGCCGGCGGGATGGAAGGTCACCGCGGCGCCGTCGAGCGTCAGCTTTTCGCCATAGCGCACGGCTTGCGTGGTCCCGGCGAAGTTGTCGCCGTAGCGCAGCCGCATCAGGTCGAGCGTCTCGGCGGTCGCCAACACCGCGCCATGGCCGGCGCGCGCATGGTCCGAATGGGCATGCGTGATCAGCGCCCGCTCGACCGGCCGGGTCGGATCGATGTGAAAGCCGCCGCGCTTGCAGCACAAGCCGGCCGGTGTCAGCGCCAAAATGTCTTCAGGACGCATGGGACATACATAGTAATCCCGGAAGCCGCGCTGCGGCTGTCCGGAATCCGCATTCCCGGTCTTTGCAATACCGCGCCAGCGGTGGTTATGGATTCCGGGCTCGCGCCGTTGCTCGGCGCCCCGGAATGACGTGCGATGACCGATACCGGCCCGCTGTTTGTCTCGTCCGGCGACCTCGTCGCCGACCGCCGCTACAAATGGGCGCTCGATCATGCGGCGCGCGGCGATTTTCCCGGCGCTGCCGATATTCTGGCGCAGACGGTCGAGCTGGCGCCGGGCTTTGCCACCGCTTGGTTCGCGCTTGGCGCCATTCGCGACCGGCTCGGCGAGCGCGAAGCCGCCATCGCGGCGTTCGAAAACGCGCGGCGGCTCGATCCTGACGATTATCACGGCGCGCGCCTGCAACTCGCCCGGCTTGGCTCTGGCGATCCCGTGCCGGCGATGACGAAGACATACGTGCGCCGGCTGTTCGATCAATACGCGGAGCGTTACGACGGTGCGTTGCTCGAGCATTTGCGCTACCGCGCGCCGGCGTTGCTGCGCGACGCTGTCGAGCGCGTCACGAGCGCGGCGCGGCAGCCGATGCGCTTTGCCGCGATGCTCGATCTCGGCTGCGGCACCGGCCTTGCGGGCGCCGCGTTTCGTCCGCTTGTCGAGCGGCTGGTCGGCATCGATCTCTCGCCGGCGATGATTGCGCTGGCGGAAGCGAAGAAAATATATGACCGACTAGAAGCCGCCGATATCGCCCAGGCGCTCGACCAGGAGGCGGCGCATGGCACGACCTATCAGCTCGTGATCGCCGCCGATGTGTTTGTTTATTTGAACGATCTGGCGCCGATCGCCGCGCGGGTCGCGCGCGTGCTGGCGCCGGATGGCCTGTTCGCATTCACCGTGGAAACTCACGCGGGCGACGGCGTAAGATTGCTGCCGACGCTGCGCTATGCGCACGGTGAGACTAATGTGCGCGGCGCGCTGCGAAACGCGGCGCTCACCGCGGCGCAGCTCGAACGAAAATCCGTGCGGAGCGAGAAAGGCGTGCCGGTCGACAGCCTCGTCGTCGTGGCGCAAGCCTCGACCACCGGGTCTGGACCGTGACCGTTCTCGACCGCGCCGTTGTCTTGCCGGAGCCGTTCGCGGGCTGGTTTGCCGCGCGCGGCTGGACCCCGCGCCCGCATCAGCTCGAGCTTCTGGCCAAGGCGCGCGCCGGTCGCTCGGTGTTGCTGATCGCGCCGACCGGCGGTGGCAAGACCCTGGCCGGATTTTTGCCGAGCCTGGTCGAGTTGAGCGACAACTCCCT
>JASHXZ010000621.1 GCA_030043285.1 Xanthobacteraceae bacterium
CGGGTTGGCCGAACTGCCGCTGGTCATCGACCTCAATCCCGCCATGCCGGCCAAGACGCTGGGTGATCTGATCGCCTTCGCCAAGGCCAATCCCGGCAAGATCAATTTTGCTTCGTTCGGCGCCCGCACCATCAGCGACCTGGCGATCCAATTGTTGGCAACATCGGCCGGCATCGACGTGGTGCGCGTACCGTATCAGGGCGGCGCACCGATGCTCACCGACCTGATGAGCGGCCGTGTGCAGGCCGGGCTCGACGCGCTGCCCAATTCGCTGCCGCATATCCGAGCCGGGGGAGTGCGCGGCTTGGCAATCCTGTCAGCCGAAAGGACGCCGGCGTTGCCGGACGTTCCGACTGTTGGCGAAACGCTGCCCGGATTCGAGGTCAAACCTTGGACCGCCGTGGGCGTACCGCGCGGCACACCGGCCGCGATCGTCGAGCGGCTCAACCGTGAGATCAATGCCGGGCTGGCCGATCCGGGCATCCAAGCACGATTGGCCGAGGTCGGCGGCACGCCGCTGCCTTACAGTCCCGACCAATTGAGCGCGATGATTGCGCACGACGCCGAAAAATGGCGACAGGTCATCGCGCGCGCAGGAATAAAGCCGGAGTGACGGGCTCAGTTAAGACGGGCTGGTTAATTGGTCCCCGCCGTCGCAGGGACCAACGCGGAAAGCCGCCTCAGGAGCGGAAGCTGGTCTCGACCGTGGCGTGACGCTCGTTCGGGCGCTCGCGCTTGCGCGCCTTACGGCCGAAGAACAGCGCCTGGCTGATCACCGCCGAGACGACCGCAAGCTGGAACGGCTTAGCGATCAAAAACGCGGGCTCCGGCCGCTGTCCGGTAAGAAAGCGTTCCGGGAACGCGGTGATGAAGATCACCGGCACCTCGATCGAGCTCAATAGCTCGTTGACCGCATCGAGGCCGGAGGTGCCGTCGGCAAGCTGAATGTCGGCGAGAATGAGCCCGGGCCGTTTCTTGCGCGCCAGTGCCAGCGCCTCGGCGTGGGTGCGGGCAATGCCGATGACGTTGTGGCCGAGACTTTCGACCAGCGTCTCGATGTCCATGGCGATGAACGGCTCGTCCTCGATGATCAGGACGTCGGTGGCGATCTCGGCGGCGAGTTCGCGGCCGGATTCCTCGACCAGACCGCGCAGCGTCGCCAAGTCGCAGTCCAGAATCTCCGCCGCGTCCTCCTCGGAAAAGCCTTCCAGCGCCACAAGGAGAAAGGCCTGGCGGGGCCGCGGCGTGATCTGGGTCAGATGCTGCTCGGGTGGCAGTACGGCGACGCCCGTCTCGGGCTTGCCGTTGACCGGCACGGAATTCCAGATTTTGGTGAACAGGCGGTACAGGCCGACCCGCGAACTCGAAGTGGAATCAATGACTTGCGGGTTGGCGATCAAGGCCTCGAGGGTCGCTGCCACATAGGCATCGCCCGAGGCCTGACTGCCCGACAGGGCCCGCGCATAGCGGCGCAGGAATGGCAGTTGCTGCAGTACGGCTTGCGAAGTCGACAAGGGTACCCTCCCCTTACATTTTGGCCCAAAACTATCGACGGAAACGCCTGCCGGCAAACAAAGTTCCGAAATTCGCACGCCGCCCGGAACCGCCGTCGGGGCGGCGCGTTAGGGCCTTAAGTGGGGTTTACCGTTGAGGGACGGGCCGCCACATGGATGAGACGAAAGAGGGTCAAGTTGAGCTCGAGTCGCGTGGGCGAATGGGGAAAAGTGAAGTCATGAAAAGTCACAAGACCAATCTCGATGCCGTAGAGCCCACCGCGGACAAGCCGGAACACCCTGACGCGGCGGCCAAGCGCGCGCATAAGCCGGAAATCCGCCTCGGTCGTGAAGCCCAGGCCCGCATCGGGGAGCTGTTGCGCGCCATGTACAACACCTATGTCAACCAAGGCGTCCCACCGCATCTGTCGGATTTGGTGCGCCGGCTGGGTGACGAAAGTTGAGCTCTCAAGACTCGGAAATCGACGAGGCGTCGCGCATGAAGCTCGATCCTGCGATCCGTGATCAGGTGCTCGCCACTGTGCCGAGCCTGCGCGCATTTGCGATCTCGCTGTGCGGCAATATCGACCGCGCCGACGATTTGGTGCAGGAGACGCTGCTGCGCGCGCTCGCTCACATCGACTCGTTCGAGCCCGGCACCAACATGCCGGCGTGGCTGTTCACCATCCTGCGTAACCTGTTCCGCTCCGAATACCGCAAGCGGCGCCGCGAGGTGGAAGACGCCGAAGGCCGCTACGCCGAGACGCTCAAATCGCATCCCGAGCAGACCGGCCGCGTGGAGTTCGACGAATTCCGCACCGCGCTTGCCAAGTTGCCAGCCGACCAGCGCGAAGCGCTGATTCTGGTCGGCGCGTCCGGCTTCTCCTACGACGACGCCGCCGCGATTTGCGGCTGCGCAGTAGGCACCATCAAGAGCCGCGTCAACCGCGCGCGCACCCGCTTGGCCGACCTGCTGGCCATCGACAGTGTCGACGATTTCGGCCCCGACCGCGCCACCCGCGCCGTGCTCGCCGGCGGCGGGCGGGGGTAGATTCCGAGTCGATCATTTGGTCATGGCCGGGCTCGTCCCGGCCATTCGCGTTTGGGACTGGCCAAGTCACGTTCAACGGCTGTGACTTATTCTTTTATCGACCAGAGAAAGCCGTCGGAACGCGACGAGCTATATCCAAGATCGATCAAATCACCTGGCCCGCGGCTGCGCCTACGGCATGCCGCCGCGATGGGCGAGGCCGCCGTCGATGGTGACGATGGTGCCGCTCACATAGGAGCAGAGATCGGACGCCAGAAACACCACCATGGCGGCGACCTCGTCGGTGCTTGCCGGCCGGCCGTGCGGCATCCGGGCAAAGCTTTCCTTCCAACGGCTCTCGTCGCCGTAAAGCCGCGCCGCACGCTTGCGGCCCAATACCTCGACGCGGTCGGTCAGCACCGGGCCGGGATTGACGCCGACCACGCGCACGCCGTCGTCGAGGCTGGTGCCGCCGATCGCGCGGGTGAACGCCATCAGGCCGGCATTGCCCATGGCGCCGGCGATGTAGGTGGCGTCGAGCCGCTCGCCGCCGAGCCCGATGATGTTGATGATGACGCCGCGGCGGCGCGCCTTCATGTGCTGCAGATAAAGCCGGGTGAGGCCCACATAGCCGAACACCTTGAGATCCCAGCCGGCGCGCCAGGACGCCTCGTCCACATCATGCAGCGCGCCGCCCGGAATGGCCCCCGCATTGTTGACCAGGATGTCGACGTCCGGAAAGGTCTTGAACACCCGCTCGCGCGCGGCGGCGTCGGCGAGGTCGGCGGCAAGCACCTTCGTGGCGACGCTGGTCGCGGCACGGATCGCGGCCGCTTGCTTGTCCAATAGCTCGGCCGAACGCGCCACGAGGCACACGTTGACGCCCTCGCGCGCCAGCCACTGCGCGACCGCAAGGCCGATCCCCTTCGAGCTGCCGGTGATCAGCGCCGTACGCCCGGTCAGTTTCAGATCCATGATGCTCGTCCACGCGATGGCCGTTGGTTGCGATCGACGGCTCTCTCTGGCTGACAATCAATCAGCCTGGCAGGTAGCCGGATTTGCCTTACTCCGCCGCAACGCGCGCGGCGCGGCTTTGCGTCGAGACGATGTAATCCATCGCCGCCTGCACGCCGCCCTTCTTGTGCGGAATGCCGGCAAGCGCCAACGCCATCTCGGTCACCGCCAGCACGCCCATCATCCAGCCGTCGTTGATGTCGCCGAGATGGCCGATGCGGAAATATTTCTTGGCGTAGGGACCGAAGCTGGCGCCGTACGAGATGTTGAACGTCTCCAGCGCCAGGCTGCGGAACGCATCCGCGTCATGGTCGTCCGGCAGCAGCACCGCGGTGATGGTCGGCGAATAATATTTCGCTTCGCGGCACAGGGTCTCGAGGCCCCAGGCGCGCACTGCGCGGCGCGTCGCTTCGGCAAGCCGCGCGTGGCGGGCGAAGACGTTTTCGAGCCCTTCCTCGTGCAGCATGTCGATCGCCACGGCGAGGCCCTGCAGCATCTGCGTCGCCGGCGTGTAGGGAAAGAAGCCGACTTTGTTCATGCTGAGCATGTCGTCCCACGAAAAGAACGATTTCGGCAGCTTGGACGATTTCGCCGCGTGCAGCGCCTTGTCGCTGACGGCGTTGAACGACATGCCGGGCGGCAGCATCAGTCCCTTCTGCGCGCCGCCGACCGTGACGTCGACGCCCCAATCGTCGTGACGATAGTCGGTCGAGGCGAGCGAGGAGATGGTGTCGACCATGAGCAGCGCCGGATGGCCGGCGGCGTCGATCGCCTTGCGGATCGGATCGATCGGTGACAGGCAGCCGGTCGCCGTCTCGTTGTGCAGGACGCACACCGCCTTGATGGCGTGCGCCTTGTCCCTGCGCAGATGGTCCTCGATCTTGGCGGGGTCGGCGCCGGTACGCCAGTCGCCGGCGATGAATTCCGGCTTGAGCCCGAGCCGGATCGCCATGTCCTTCCACTGCGTGGCAAACTGGCCGGTTTCGACCATCAGCACGCGGTCGCCGGGCGAGAGCGTGTTGACCAGGGCCGCTTCCCACGCGCCGGTGCCGGTCGCCATGTAAATGATGACCGGATTGGTGGTCTTGAAAATCGTTTTGACGCCTTCGAGGCAGCGCTTGGCGAGCTTGGCGAATTCAGGGCCGCGATGGTCGATGAGCGGCGTGTCCATGGCGCGAAGCACGCGGTCGGG
>JASHXZ010000622.1 GCA_030043285.1 Xanthobacteraceae bacterium
GCGGCGACCTGTTTGCCGTCGCAGATCGTCACGAACTGGACGAGGCGGCGCAGCATGTCCTCGCCGTCCAACAGCGGCACGTGCCCCTGGCCCGGCACTTCGATGATTTCCATGCCGGCGTGGCGAGCTGCCATGGCCGCAAGGGTTGCGGCCGAAAGAATATCGGAGTTTGCACCGCGGATCACCAGCATCGGCACCCGGGCAAGCGAATCGAACTCGTTCCACAGCGGCGGCAGCCGCTGCTCGATGTCGATTGCGGCGAGCGTGCGCGCGATACGCACGTCATGAGTTGGAACGAGCGTCCCGTCCTGCATGCGCCAGGCGCGTTCTGCGTCAGCGAGCCATTGCTCTATGGTGAGGCTGGGAAACTGCGCGTGGAACAGCTGGCGCAGAATCTCGGCGCCCTCGACAAAGTTGCGCGGCTGCGGCAGCTTGCCGACGTAGCTCCTGATGCGCGCCAAGCCCTTGGGCTCGATCACCGGGCCGATGTCGTGCAGCACGACGCCGGTAATGCGCGTCGGGTGGGCGACGCCGAGATGCATGGTCAGGAGGCCGCCGCGCGAGCTGCCGATGAACACCGCGGGGCCGATGCCAAGTGCGGTCAGCACGGCCACGACATCGCCGAGCTCGACCAAGAGATTGTAATTGTCCGGATTGCGGTCGTATTCGGATTGGCCACGGCCCCGCGAATCGAGGGCAATGACGCGGCGTGGACCGGCTGCCGCCAGCGCCGGCGCCAGCGCTCCGAAATCAGCGACGGTACGCGTGAGCCCGGGCAGGCATACGACCGGGCGCGCCGCGGCGAGCCGTGACCCGTATTCGCGCACATGCAGGCGCAGGCCGTCCGGTGCGCTGACGAACACGCTGCTGCCCTGATCAAACGTGACGCTGCCGGACATGTCGGCCTCGTTGGAGGGTGGTGGCCACGAGATAGATCGCGGAGTACGCGGATCGCAACCGCGGTTCCGCGAGAGGCGAAAGCGGGCGAGAATGACCCATCGCTTGCGGGAACACCACGAATTTGTTTGATTGCGGCGCACGCAAGGGGTTGCGTCGGACCGGATTTGGCTCCCGAAATATGGCTTCCGAAACCACGGATTTATTGCAGCAGGCTTTGGCGCTGCATCGGCGCGGCGCTGTGGCCGAAGCGGCGGCGCGCTATGGCGACGTTTTGCGCGCCGATCCAGGCAATGCCGAAGCGCATTGCTATCTCGGCATGATCGCCTGCCAGCACGGCCGCTTTGCCGAGGGCGCCGAGTGTGCCCGGCAATCGCTGGCCTGCGATCCGGGCAACGCGCGGGCCCACATTTTGCTGGGCCGCGCGCTCGCCGCGCTCGGCCAGCCAGACGCGGCGCTGTCGAGCTTCGATCGCGCCATCGCTTTGGATCCGAACGCTGCCCGCGCCCACGGTCATCGCGCCGACCTGTTGGCCGAGGTCAGCCGCAACGATGAGGCGATCGAAAGCTATGATCGCGCGCTGGCGCTTGCGCCCGACGCGGTCGCCGATTGGTTCAATCGCGGCGGCGCGCTGATCGCGGTCGGCCGTTACGAGGAGGCGATCGCAAGTTTTGAACGTGCCGCCGCGCTCGACCCGAAACTGGTCCACGCCGACGTGCTGCGCGCGCCGCTGTTTCTGTCGAAGCTGCGGGTGTGCGATTGGGCGAATTACCATGATGAGGCCGCGCAGCTTTTGTCCATGATTCGCGCCAACGAGCCGCTGAGTGTGCCGTATGCGGCGTTTTTCTTGCCGTGCTCGCCGGCCGAGCAGCTGCAATGCGCACGGCGCTACGTGCAGGACCAGCCGGCGCCGGCATCGCTCTGGCGTGGCGAGATTTATTCCCACGACCGCATCCGCCTCGCTTACCTCTCGGCGGATTTTCGCGAGCACGCCACTTCGCACCTGGCGGCCGGGCTGTTCGAGCAGCACGACCGCTCGCGATTCGAGATTACGGCGCTGTCGTTCGGCGGGGACGACAACTCGGCGATCCACCGCCGTGTTGCGGCCGCGTTCGAACGCTTCATAGACGTCCGCGCCAAGAGCGACCAGGACATTGCGGAGCTGATGCGCCGGCACGAAATCGACATCGCGGTCGATCTGATGGGCTTCACCAAAGACAATCGGCACGGTGTGCTGGCGCGCCGGCCCGCGCCCATCCAGGTCAATTATCTCGGCTACCCCGGCACGACTGGCGCACCCTTCATCGATTACATCATTGCCGACGCGACCGTCATTCCCGAGAAGCATGATGCCTGCTATGCCGAATCCGTCGTGCGGCTGCCCGGCAGCTATCAGGCCAACGACAACAAGCGGCCGATCGCGGCGGCTACGCCGTCGCGGCGCGACTGCGGCCTGCCGGACGATGGCTTCATATTTTGCTGTTTCAACAACACGCAGAAACTCAATCCGGATACGTTCGATGTCTGGATGCGCGTGTTGCAGGCGGTGGACAACAGCGTGCTTTGGCTGCTCGAAGGCAGCGCCACCGCGTCGGCGAACCTGCGTATCGCGGCCGAACGCCGCGGTGTTGCGGCGCGGCGGCTGATTTTCGCCACCAAAGCCAGCTTGCCGGAGCATTTGGCGCGCCAACGTGTGGCCGATCTGTTTCTCGACACGCTGCCGTGCAACGCTCACACCACCGCGAGCGATGCGCTGTGGGCCGGTTTGCCGGTGTTGACCCAGACCGGTACGAACTTCGCTGGCCGGGTGGCGGCAAGCCTGTTGCACGCCGTCGGCCTGCCGGAGCTGATTACGGCAACGCCGCGCGATTATGAGCGGCGGGCGATCGAGTTTGCGAAGGATGCCGCGGGCCTCGCGATGCTCCGGCGCAAGCTTGCCGCCAATCGTGCAACGACATCCTTGTTCGATACTGTGCTGTTTGCGCGCCGGATCGAGGCCGCCTACACCGCCATGCACCGGCGCTATCAGGCCGGACTGCCGCCGGCGAAAATCACCGTTGAGTGAAGGAT
Organism: Xanthobacteraceae bacterium; assembly: GCA_030043285.1. GTDB lineage: Bacteria > Pseudomonadota > Alphaproteobacteria > Rhizobiales > Xanthobacteraceae > BOG-931. The sequence continues at coordinate 2,968 of JASHXZ010000622.1, forward strand.
CATGACGCGCCGCGGCGCAGATCGGCCTCGATCAAGAGCCGCGGATTATTTTCGAGCCGAGCGCGGTAGACCTGCATGTTCTCCAAAATGCGCTGCACGTAATAGCGGGTTTCCGAAATCGGGATGCGCTCGATCCAGTCGACCGGGTCTACTCTGGGATCGCGCGGATCGCCGTATTGCTCGATCCACTGGTTGGCCCGATGTGGGCCGGCATTATAGGCGACGAATGCAAGAATATAAGAGCCGCGATAGCCGTTGATGTCGTCGCCGAGTTCGGCGGTGCCGAGCTGGGCATTGTAGGCGACGTCGCCGAGCAGGCGTCTCTGGTCGAACGGCACCTTGAATTTACGCGCAGTGTTGCGGCCGGCGTCAGGCGTAACCTGCATCAGGCCGAGCGCGTGCGCGCTGGAGACCACCTTGGTGTTGAATGCGCTTTCCTGGCGTACGATCGAATAGACCACGCAGCGCTCGACCTGCGGCCCGATCTGCCGGTAATCGGGGATGCCGAAATCGGGAAAGGCGTAGCGCTCGAATGGCAGGCCGTGGCCGAGCGCCTCCTTGCCAATGAGGAGCGTCGCGCGCGCATCGTTGTGGCGCTGGGCGATTTCGGCGAGCCGCGCCAGCCCGGGCCCGTCGGTCGATTTGTCGGCGATGTCGGCGGCGATGCCGGCGACGAGGTCGCGCTCGTCGATCGCGTAGAGAATTTCGAAGGCGCGGCCGAGCTCGAGCGGGCGCTGCTCGGGCGGCGGCGGCTCGCGCAGCGTCACGGCGTCCAGATGCAGCTCGGCGCGCGCCAGCTGGCCGTAATAGGCGGTCGGATAGCGCGCTGCGACCTCGTAATAGCCGCGGGCCTCGCGCTCGCCGCCGAACGCCTGTGCGGCGCGGCCCTGCCAGTAGAACGAGCGCGCCAGCGTGATCGGATTGGTGACGCCCTCGGCGATCCGTGCGAAGTGCGGCAGTGCCAGCTGTGGCTCGCGCAGGAAGCGCAGTGCGATCCAGCCGGCGGTGAATTGCTGCTCGGCGCGGGCGTTCTCGCTGGTCGGCTCCACCGCACCGTCGGCGATCGCATAGGCCGTCTTGACGTCGCCAAGGTCGAGCAGCTTGCGCGCGATCAGCCGCCGCTCGACCCACCATTGATCGAGATCGAGCAATTGCTCCGGATCGCGCGGCGCCTCCAGCATCAATCGCGCGGCTTCTTCGATCCTATCGCCGTGCCGCAGCCATTGGATGCGGCTGAACATGTAGCCTGGATCGTGTTGTGCGGCGGCCGGCACCGCATCAAGGAGCGCCCTGGCGTTGCCGGCTTTGGTGTTGACGGCAACGCGCGCCCTGGCGATCGCCTGTTGGGTCGCATCGAGATGCGACGCGGCGCGCAGGCCGGCGTCGTTCTCTGCGAGATAAAGACGCCCGTCCATGCGCATTTTATCGTCGTCCGGCGTGATCAGTCCGGCGAACAGGGTGCGCGCCTGCGCCTCCACCGTTTCGGAAAAGCCGTCGAGCTGCCATGCGGTGCGCACTGCTGCTGCGGCACGGCCGACGTCGCCTTTGACGAGATAGGCCCGCGCCAGCGCGAAATAGCCCTTGGCGCTCAAGGGCTCCTGATCGCGGAAATAATTGAACGTGGTCTGCGCATCGATCTGTTGCTGCCACAGCGCGGCTTCGGCGTGGCGGCGCAATGTGACGAGGCTCGGCCAGGTCGGATTGGCCGCGATGAAGGCGGCGTAGCGCGAAAAATCGACGCTGCTGTCGTCGCTGCGCAGGATGGTCCATTCGACCAGCTTGCGGGCCAGCGCATCCGAGATGGTGTGCTCGATATTGGTGGCTTCGTCGGCGCGGTCCTTGTGGACCATGCTGATGGCCTGTTTGACCGCCGTCAGGTCGAGAGGTGACGTCGCGCTGGCCTCGGCAGGGGCAAGCGGCGGACCGGTGCGCACCGGCGCGGTGAAGGTCGCTGCCGGGGGTGGAGCCGGTGCCTGACCTGCGTTGGAAACCCGCGACGCCCTTCCATGGGCGGCGGGTGAGACGGGCGAGGCGCCGCCCTTGTGTGCCATCGAAGCCGGATGAGTCTCTTTGCGCTTCGCAGCCTTGTCGGCTTTCTCGGTCTTGCTCGATTTCTCGGTCTTACTTGTTTTTTCGGTCTTGCTCGATTTGCTCGTATTTGCCGTCTTCTCGGCTTTCGCGGCCGGGTGCGACTTCCCTGCCGGCTTATGATCGTCCTGCGGCGCCG